>JAPYPK010000039.1 GCA_029937655.1 Nitrospinaceae bacterium | reverse complement strand
ATTGATATGCAGAGTCGACATCGCTTGTGTCAATTGAAAGAGCTTTCAGGAAGGCATTTTCTGCGGTTTCGTATTGGTTAAGGTAATAAAAGTTCATACCTTTTTGGTAATGGTACTGCGCGTTGTTGGGGTCAAGTTCAGTTGCAGTAGATAGAGATTTGTTAGCAAGTTCCATCTCTCCAGTTGCAATCAATGTTTGCGCATATTCGTAATGAGCTTCAGGTGAACGAATATGCATTTCTTCTGCAATTCTGCAAGCCTGCAATGAGGCTTCTGCCATTCCGAGGTTGCGATAAATGCCACAGAACCCGTATTGAATTCCTGGATGCCGTGCTTCAATACTCAGGCCAGTATTTAATGCACTGTTTGCATGTAGATATTTTCCAATTTCATTTAGAACTAAGCCTTTCATCACATGAAGGGTTGCAATTTTTGGTTTGTTCTGGATTTTTTGTTCGATTAAATCAAGTGCTTGTTGGTAATCTTTTTTCGTTGCAAGATTAAAAATTTTGATTAGAGTTTTATTGCTTTGCTCATTAGACTGATCACGATTTCCAAAAACAATTTTTTCCCCTGGGAAAATGGCCTGTGCCTGAAAAGGGATTGCTGTGCTAAACAAAAGTATAAATAAACTGGTGAATAAAAATTTTTTCATTAGAGCCTCTGAACGATAATTAATTTAAATAACGAACTGCCCGAACAGCTTTTCGAAATGTGGATTTTTTGGACTTGTTAAATCGTTTTCCAGTGTTGAACACAACTCCAAACGCATTATAATTTCCATTTTCTTCAATGGACCATAAAGAGGCACTTCCCTCTTTAGAAAAAATAGAATCAATGTGAATATTCATACCTTTCCCCAAAACTTTGCTATTCGTTTTGCTCATCTCGTAGAGGGTCGTTAGTTGCTTCACGGTGGGTAGTTGCCAGTCATATTGGTTAGCGAATCCGTCCTTATTTATTTTCTTTATAAACTGAATGCTTTCAAACCAGTTTGCCCAGTGTCCGGAATAAAGGTACGAATCTTCTTTCATCCACATCAGACCAGTTTTTGTGTCAGTTATAGTTTTATCCCCATTATCCTTAAATCTTTTATCAGCAGACCAGGCTGCGACCGCCTCAGACTGTTCAGATAAAAGCAAGGCTAAACCTAAAAACATTATCCAAGAGATATGATTCCCAAATGATATATTCCTTAATAGGTTCAATTAATTCTATCCTTGAGTAATTTATTGACTAGAGCTGGGTCGGCCTGACCTTTACTTTGTTTCATAATTTGTCCAACTAGAAATCCAAAAACTTTTTCTTTTCCATTTTTATATTGTTCTACTTGAACTGTATTCAACTTTAAAATTTCATCGACTATGTTTTCTATAGCCGTTGGATCGGTTATTTGGGCTAACCCCTTTTGATTAACTATTTCTATTGCGGATTTGGAACTTTGATACATTTCTTCAAATACCGTTTTAGCCATTTTTGCACTGAGGGTGCCTTCATTGATCAACTTTAAAAGCGCAACCAGCCCTTCAGGTTTTACAGGAGATGCGCTAATTTTCTGTCCATCATTTTTCAGTTCCCTGAGGAGTTCCCCCATGATCCAATTACTAATCAATTTTGGTTCTGGGTATAGAGAAACTGATTTCTCATAGTAGTCTGCTATTTCTCGAGAGGTAGTTAGAACGCCGGCGTCATACTCTGGGATTTTATAGTGTTGAACAAAACGTTCTCTTTTTTGTTCAGGCAGTTCGGGCAGTCCATCCATCGTTTCCTTGACCCACTCATCACTGATCTCAATTGGGACCAGGTCAGGTTCTGGAAAATAGCGATAGTCATGAGCCTCCTCCTTGCTCCGCATAGTAAAAGTAACTCCTTTGTTAGAATCATATAAACGAGTTTCTTGTACAACAGAATCTCCCTGTTCAAGAATTTTAATTTGACGATCAAATTCATATTCGATAGCCCGCTGGACAAAACGAAATGAGTTTAGATTTTTTGTTTCCGTACGTATTCCAAATTCCTTCTGTCCTGTTTTCCTTACAGAAACATTAGCGTCGCAACGAAGACTGCCTTCTTCCATGTTACAGTCACTTACTTCCGCATAATCAAGTATCGATTTTAATTGAGTTAGGTATTCACGGGCTTCTTCGCCAGACCTAAGGTCTGGTTCACTGACAATCTCCACTAATGGAACTCCGGTGCGGTTAAAGTCCACATAACTTTTTCCTGGGCTTCCTAAATTTTCTCCGTGAATCAACTTTCCGGCATCCTCTTCCATGTGAATACGGGTTAGGCCGATCTTTTTTTTTGTGCCGTTAATGCGGATACTTACATAACCATCAAGTCCTAATGGGAGCTCAAATTGTGATATTTGGTAACCCTTTGGTAGATCAGGGTAGAAATAATTTTTACGTGCGAATCGGTTCATTGGGGAGATGCGGCAATTAGTAGAAAGGCATGCTCTCATTGCCAGTTGGAGAGCCTTTTTGTTGAAAACCGGAAGTACGCCCGGCATACCTAAGCATACTGGGCAAGTATTTTCGTTTGGGGGCTTTCCAAACTCGGTTGAACATGAACAAAATATTTTTGACTGGGTCTTCAACTGGGCGTGGACTTCAAGCCCAATAACCATTTCATAGTTCATTCTACGACCTGTCGGAATCTATTTAGATAAAGATTTCCCTTAACCTATAAGGTTCTGATATTAAGGAATTTGTGGAAGTTGGTTAATTGTAATGTCAGATTCAATGCACGTCAAGCCTCACCATTAATGAGCTGTGAAGCCTCCGTCTACTGGAAGCGTGGCACCTGTAACAAAAGATGATTCGTCTGAGGCTAAGTATAGGCACGCGTTGGCAATGTCTTCAGGGTCACCGAACCGTCCAATGGGATAATCTTTGCTCCATTCCAGCATTAACTCTTTATCTTTCATTAGATTATCTGTCATGTCTGTTTTTACCAAGCCTGGACAAATCGCATTCGAACGAATACCTAAGGATCCATACTCCATGGCAATAGAACGGCTGAATTGAAGTAATGCTCCCTTGGAGACATTATACGCAGCAACACCGGGTGCTGCGACAAGTCCAAGAATCGAGGCTATGTGAACAAATGTCCCTGTTTTACTTTTCATCATGTGAGGAAGTACTCTCTTGGTCAGTTGGAAAACCGAATTAATATTAGTGTTCATTATGATATTCCAGTCTTCATCTTTTGTCTCATGTAATGGGGCCCCAGCAAAGAGGCCACCGTTGTTTACAACGATATCAATTTTTCCAAACGCATGTAATGTCTTTGATACCAAGCTATCAAGGTCATTATTGTTTGTTAGGTCGCCCGCGATAGGTAGAACCCGTCCTTCAATATCTTTCGCGGCTAACTCTAGTTTGTTTTTTCTCCTTCCAATAATTGCGACAACAGCACCTTCATCAGAAAACCGTTTGGCGCATGCCAAACCAATACCAGATCCTCCTCCAGTTATAATGGCTGACTTGCCTTCTAGCCTCACGTAATCTCCTTGGGCAATTGATATGAACTACTTGAATAGTTATAATGAATGTGACTCGATTATAGTTAAGTCCACGGTTAGTCAAAACTATAATAATTTATTCTTCATCAAAAATACCATACGAACTTAACCTCGCGAATTAAAAAAAATAAATTATGAAAAGCATGAAATGGATTTACTATGGTTTTGGTGCATTTATTGGGTTCATGTGTGGCACCGTTATTGAATTTATTTTTTATCTTCTTGAGCAGTCTGGGAATCGGGTTATTTCAAACATGGTTCGTGACTATGGAACCTTGGGTCGCTTTATAGCGGAAATGGTCACCAATCTTCCGTACATGGGGCTCGCTTTGGGAATAGTAATGGTTTATTGGCTTTTTCCTGAGGTAGTTGGTGGCGCAACCAAATCTTCCGAAAGATAAACATGTCGCAAGTTAGCTCTTATTGGTGATAATTTAATGTTAGAATAAGAAAATCATAAACTGTAGAGATTCATTAGGAATGTCAAAAAAGTTCAATGAAAACCTGATAAAAGCAATCGAAGCGTCTTCGGAGGCGGCTGGCATATGCCGGCAGGCAATGATTGATGCTAATGATGAAAGCTGTAGAGCAATGTACTCGGCTATTCTCAAAGATTATGAGAAGCATTTAGATATGCTTAAAGGAGAAGTGGAGCTACACAAAAAACAAAAAAAGTGGGATGCGTAAATGCGGATTTTGGTTGTTGAAGATGATAAAAAAGTAGCCGGGTTTATAAAGAAAGGGTTGGAAGAGGAAACCTATGCCATCGACGTGGCTTACGATGGTGAAGACGGCTTGCACCTCGGATCAGAAGGGCAATATGATTTGATTGTTTTAGATATTATGCTCCCCAAAATAGATGGGTTAGAAATCCTTTCACAATTACGCGACCAAGGTAGAGACACCCCTATTCTCCTTTTAACTGCAAAGGATGCTGTTGATGATAGGGTGGCAGGACTTAATAAGGGCGCGGACGATTATTTAACGAAGCCTTTTGCTTTTTCTGAATTATTAGCACGAGTGAGGGTGCTATTGCGCCGTGGTAAGGCTGAAGTCAAAACCACACTCCAGATTTCAGACCTTACTCTTGACTTAGTGAGTCATAATGTTAACCGAGGGGGCGACGAAATAGAGCTTACGGGGAAAGAGTATAGTCTCCTGGAATATTTTATGCGTAATCAAGAAAAAGTGTTGACTAGAACTATGATTGCAGAGCACGTGTGGGACTATAATTTCGACACATTCACAAACGTCATAGATGTCTATATCAATCACCTACGCAAAAAAATCGATAAAGGACGAGAGTCAAAGTTGTTGCACACGTTGCGGGGTGTTGGGTATGTCATGAAAAAATAACATGCCTTTCACATCGATTCGTTCCAAATTAACAGCATGGTATGTTCTTCTTTTGGGTGTGATTCTTGTCTTATTTAGTATCTTGTTATTTTTCTTTCTTTCTAAGCGATTATACGAAAGTGTAGATAGTTCACTCACCGTTTCAGCCCGTATTGTGGCTCGTTCAACTCAGATCAATAATAGTCGAACCTCGTTCCCAGGCCTTGACCTGTTTTTTGATCAACTTATGGGGTTTGGTACAAACAAATCTTACAAAATTTATGACGGTTCTGGAAATATCGGTTCTCTTTCTAAAAACTTTGATGGTTCGCAGTTCCCCCTTACTCAGCGTGCATATTCTGCTGCATTAAAAGGAGGAACTTCTTATGAAACTTTTTTGCTCACTGATGATCACCCCATCCGGGTTATCACTATGCCAGTTTTAAAGGGTCCCAAACTTGCTAATTTGGTTCAGGTGGGGACCTCTCTAAAGGTGGTGGTAGACACCCTAAAAAACCTACAGATTATTCTCCTGACAGCTGTTCCTGCCGTTCTCCTTTTGACGGCCTTAATCGGTCGATTTATAGCTCGGCGTGCACTTAAGCCTGTGGCAAAAATCACCCAGACAGCGAAAGATATTGGATCAGGTGCCAACCTCAGTCAGCGTATTCCGGTGTCAGAAGTTAAGGATGAGATCGGGCAATTAGCGCTCACCTTCAATTCGATGATGGATCGTTTGGAGAGTTCTTTTACGCAAATGCGTCAGTTTAGCAGTGATGCCTCGCACGAACTTCGCACTCCCTTAACGGTACTAAAAGGGCAAAGCGAACTTGCCCTGGGAAAAGAAAGAAAGCCGGAAGAATACCAGGAGGTTATTTCTAGCAACCTTGAAGAAGTTCAGTACATGTCTAAAGTTCTTGAAGACTTATTTTTGCTTTCAAAGTCAGATGAAAATCAGATCGCATTAGACTGCGAATCAGTCGACCTCAAATCACTTATCGAAGAGGTTTGCAAGCATGCAGAGATCATTGCCTCAGATAAAAATATAAAAATTGTCATCGCTTATCTTGAGGGAGTACAAGTTTATGGAGATCCCGTGCGATTACGGCAAATGATATGGAATGTTGTGGTAAACGGGATTAAATATACTCAACACGGTGGAGAGGTGAAAATTTCTACGCGACACAAGGGAGGTGGTGTGCTAATAACCATTCAGGATAACGGTATTGGAATTTCTGAAGAAGATTTACCTCTTATTTTTAATCGGTTTTATCGAGTGGATAAGGCACGCTCACGCCAAGAAGGAGGAACTGGGCTCGGGCTTAGTATATGTAAGTTTATTGTGGATGCGCATAAAGGGAGTATCGATATTGAAAGTAAACTGGGCAAAGGAACAAAGTTTAAGATCACCCTTCCTAAACCAGGGGTTTTAACCCCGCAAAAAGTGGGGTGACTATTGGACCCAGACAAGAGAACGATGAACCCAGGCCTTATCGCCCAGACTGTCTTCGACATGAACCCAGGATCCTTTTATTTTTAATACCTTAATTGAAAAATACTTATCAATAGGACTCCATCCAACTTGAGGAAATTTAGTGCCTGGGCCCTGTCGTAAATTTGTTTTATTGTTCTTGATCACGGCACACATATAGGCCTTGGTAGTAATCGTTTTGTAAATCCAGTAAATATCACCATCCAGATCTATCACCTTAAGCCACTTACCCTCTCTACCAACTTGTCTGAAGGGCATATATTTTAATACGGTCCACAGTTTTTCGTTGTGTTTTCCTGGTCCCGAGCGAAGGTTTGCTTTTTTATCCTTGACGCAAAGTGCTTCTGCTGTTTCTTGCTGAAACGGGAACACAACAAGGGTGAAAAATAGAAAGAAATAAAAAATAAAAAATTTGTTTATTTTTAAGGAGATTGGGGTGTGTATAAGCATAACTAATATTTTAGGTTCTCTATTACCATATTAGCATATAAGCAGGTTGCCGTAATTTAATTTTCAGTGAGTTGATTCGTTTTAAACCGTACGTGTATAATTTACCTTTCATGTTGGTCTGTGGTCTACGGTTGTCAGTTGTTGAAAAATTTTTATCCAACGACATTTATTCTTAATCCTTACGCTACTTTAAACTTAGAGCTCATGATTCTTGTGACAACTTTTCAGTTGTTTCTGATTATTTTTATAGTTACTTACCTTTCCGTAAATATGATCTATCTTATTCGGATTTATCCGGTTAAGGAGGAATTGGTTGCCTACCCGTATATTTCAGTGTGTGTTCCTGCTAGAAATGAAGAGAGAGATGTGAAGAAATGTGTGGAGTCATTGTTGAATCAAGATTATCCGAACTTTGAAGTCATCGTTGTGGATGACAATTCCAATGACAATACACCAAAAATAGTTTCCTCAATGGCAGAGCAGTATTCCAACTTGATATTTATTGCTGGAGCACAGTTGGCGTCAGGGTGGACGGGCAAACCTTATGCATTGCACCAAGCTTATCAGAGGTCCCGTGGTCAATATTTATTGTTTACCGATGCCGATCTTACATACCAGTCACACGCATTGAAAACCGCTGTTCACACTATGGTATGTAAAGATCTTGATTTGTTGACGCTAATGCCTGCAGTAATATTTGGTTCGTTTTGGGAGCGAGTGGTTCAGCCCGTAATATTCGGGTTTATCGCTTCCCTTACAAATTTCAGGAAAGTTAATAGCGAGAGTCATCAAAGCGCTATGGGATTTGGTGCGTTTCTTTTTTTTAAGAAAGAAGCTTATCAGAAAATTGGTGGGCATCTTAGCGTTGCCAATGAAGTTCTCGAAGACATAATGATTGCCAAAAAAGCAAAGTTGAATGGCCTTTCTATTTTAGTGGCAGATGGGAAGAATTTATTCTCAATTCGCATGTATCACTCTATGAGAGAAATCTGGATGGGTTGGAGAAAAAATATTTTCTTGGCAATGAAAAGTTCTGTCTTCAGGGCATCTTATTATATGGCTATGGTTCTTTGCTTTCTCTTGACACCTTATATTGTCGTCATGTGCAATTTGTGGGTAGGTGCGGGGGGCGTGTGGGTAGGTATTTCGCTTTTAGGCCTTGCGTTGACTTTAGCCACGGGACTGGGACTCTGTCATGAGTTAGGCTTAGAAAAGAAAAACGTTTTTCTTTTCCCTCTGGGCGCTATTTTGATGGTCATGATCATGTTTAGTTCGATGTTGCAGACTCTATTGCTTAGGCGCACTGAATGGCGCGGAAGAATCTACGAGCAGTAATACGAGTTATCTTGAAAAAACAAGGAGCTTATCTTTTTTTTGCTTCTTGCCAGTAACGTTCCATTTCTTCTAGGGGACAATCTTTAAGAGTTTCCCCTTTTTCTTTTATTTTTTGCTCTATGTACTGAAACCGTTTTATGAATTTGTTATTTGTGGATCGAAGTGCTTCCTCAGCATCAACCTTGTAGAACTTGGCGATATTGGTGACAACAAAAATAATATCCCCGATTTCGCTTTGAATGTCGGGGTTCTTTTTTTTTAGTACAGCCTCTTTGAACTCTATGATTTCCTCATCGAGTTTATCGAATACGTCGTTTATTTGTTCCCAGTCAAACCCTTCTTTTGCGGCTTTCTTTTGAAGTTTTTGTGCTCTAATTAGACTTGGAAGATTTTTTGGGACGCTATCCAAAATAGATTTTTGGTTTGATTTGTTATTTTCCTTTTTTTTAATTTCCTCCCACTGTCCGATCACTTGATCTGGAGTGTCTAGTTTTACTCCATTAAATACATGCGGGTGGCGTCGAACCATTTTTTCGCTTAAATTATCTATTACGTCCCGGAAGTTAAATTCACCTTTTAGGCTAGAAATTTTTGAATGAAATAATATCTGGTATAACAGATCCCCTAGCTCGTCTTTGATTTTTTTGGGATCGTTTTCGTCTAAGGCTTCTAGCACTTCATAGGTTTCCTCGACCAGATATGGTTTGAGAGACTCGCGGGTTTGCACCTTATCCCATGGACAACCGTCATCTCCCATGAGAGTCTCTGTGATTTTAATTAGCTTGGAGAGGGAATTTAGAGTTTCGTTCATTAATTATTAACTGTTATAAAAATTTATTTAGATTTTAGTTGTAGTTCTTTAAAGAGACTAAATTCTTTATCTGCTTCGTCCATACGCCCCTCTGCCTGATGGAGTTCCCCTAGGAGTCTATGAGTAGGAGGGAAAGAGGGCATGTCTTTTAATGACTTATTTAGAAAAGTCATGGCTTCACTATAGCGTTTTTGTTTAAAGTAAAGTTCTCCCAAGTTCGTTGATACCAGATGAAATGATCCAAACAACGACAAAGCTTTTTTTAAAAACATTTCAGCCTTGTCATAATGCCCCATTGCCATATGTAAAGAGCCGATATTATTGAGTGTCATTGGGAAGGTCGGGTTGATGGACAAGCTTTTTTCATAGGCTTTGAGTGCTTTTTTATTTTTTTGCATCTGGCTATATACCATCCCTAAGTTGTTGTACCCATAAAAATTATTGGGTTCCATGCGGGTTATTTCTATGAATATTTTTAATGCCTCCTGGTTTTTTCCGTTTTGGCTGAGGTTAGCGGCATGTCGCATCAATCGACTTGTTTCTGATCGGTCGGCTAGTGAGAAATCTGCGGTGTTAAAAAAAAAGATAAGGGCCAAAATGAATATAGTAGTGCTCTTCGAGGAAACTGAGAGAATGTTGGTATGCCTTTCGAAGATCTGATGAATTATCATTGTGCCTTTTTTTTGATGGTTTGTATTTTTAAATAAACTCTAAAATTACCGAGTCTGCTAAAAAAAGTCCTTTTGGAGAGAGTCGCAAACAGTCATCTTCGATAAGGATTAGTTCTTTTTCTTTTAATGAATAAATAATTTTTTTAAATAAGTTTGTAAAAGAAACTTGAAATCGACTTTCAAATTGATGAATGCTGATACCTTTAAGTAGTCTCAATCCCAGCATAATAGTTTCACCCATAGCTTGGCGGGGTTCGAGGGTTTCACTGTGTTCAACTGCGGTTTCTTCCTCTTTTACTTGTCGGATATAATGAGCTGGCAGATTAATATTTTTAAATCGAGTCCCATTTATATACGAGGATGCTCCAGCGCCTAGCCCTAGGGTGTTTGTGTTTCTCCAGTAAGTTATATTATGTTTGCACTCTTTCCCCTGATGAGCAAAATTTGATATTTCGTAGTGATGGAATCCTTTTGTTGTGAGGCGTTCGATAGTTTTTTTGTATAGGTCTAGTTGGTGGTCATCTTCAGGCATGATTAGTTTGCCGTTAGACTGGAGTCTTGAAAAAGCTGTTCCCTGCTCGATGGTTAAATTATAGGTAGAAAGGTGCTCTGGGTTTTTTTCCAAAGCTTTGTCCAGATTGCTTTCCCACGATGAAAGTGATTGGTTTGGGATGGCAAACATAAGGTCTAAAGAAAGATTGTCAAAACCAGCCTTTCTTGCGCAGTCAACGGTTGAATGTACTTCCTCAGGGCCATGTGCTCGATCCAATAATTTTAATTCAGCTTTATCAAACGACTGTACCCCTATGCTGATACGGTTATACCCAGTTTTACGTATTGATTTCATCAGTTCTACATCAACAGTTGCGGGGTTGGCTTCAACTGTTATTTCGGCATCGGGTGCTACTTTAAATTTTTTTACGCATTCTTTTAGAATACGCTCTAATTGGTAAACAGTTAACGTGGTTGGCGTTCCTCCACCAAGAAAAATAGTCTTTATGATATTGGTTTTCGAATATATTTTTGCATAATGTTTCATTTCAGCAACTAGAGCATCAATATAGTGGTCCATTTCATCGTGTTTGATTGGATGAGAATTGAAGTCGCAATAGCCGCACTTATGTATGCAGTATGGGATGTGAATGTACAGTCCTAATGGTTGTTTTTTCATGCTTTGAAATTATTTCTAGCGATCAATCATTTTTAAAGATATTTGTTCTGATTTTTTGGTCTTCACTGTAAGCATAAATCCTTTGCGGGTTAAGTATAGGAGTCAAAATGTTATTTTGTTTTAAGAGAAATTATGTTGTTTGGTTTTAAATTAAATAATATGTCAAGACTGTGTTGAGGCATCATGTTACAGTTATTTCTTCATCTTTGGAAGTCATGCCTTTATTGCTTTAATGATCTTTCGTTCTTATTTTGATTAATTTTTTTCCTATTTAGCCTTGAAAAAAGAAGACAATTTTAAATCTGGTTATGCTGCTATTGTCGGTAAGCCCAATGTGGGTAAATCTACACTTCTCAACCATCTTGTTACGAGGAAAATTGCAGCTATATCGAGCAAACCTCAGACGACTAGAAATAAAATTACCGGAGTGGTTCATTTCCCCCGAGGGCAAGTCATTCTGCTGGATACCCCGGGAATCCACAAAACTTCTTCTCAGTTTAACCAGTTAATGGTCAAGGCTTCGCTTAGTACCTATAGGGACGTAGATGTTATCTTGTTTGTTGTTGATGCGAATCAGGGTTTTGCTGAAAATGATATATTTGTTTTAGACACTCTGAAGGGTGTCAAGTCTCCCAAAATTCTAATTATTAATAAAATTGATCTTGTGTCTAAACCGGATTTGCTTAGTTTGATAGCTGAAGCTGACGGTAAATTCGATTTTAATGAAATTATTCCAGTTTCCGCATTACGTTCAGATGGATTAAAAGATCTTGGACTAACTGTTCTTAATTATTTACCGGAAGGCCCTAAATATTTTCCGGACGACATGATTACCGACTGCTCAGAAGAGTTCTTGATTGAGGAAATTGTGCGGGAAAAAGTTATGCAAAGAACGCGTATGGAAGTTCCTTATTCCATCGCGGTAGTTGTTGAAGGAACCCATGAGGGTCACGGTGGTGTTTGGGTGATTGACGCCTTGGTGATTGTTGAAAAAACTTCACAGAAAAAAATTTTAATTGGTGCAAAAGGAGCCATGTTGAAAAAGCTTGGGAAACCAGCGCGAGAAGAAATTGAGAAACGTTTCGGTTGCAAAGTATATCTAAATCTTTTCGTGAAGGTGAAAAATAATTGGCGTGACGATAAACGTAGTTTGAGAAACTTGGGATATTTGCATGATTCAAATAAAAACAGATGATGATGTAGAAGTAATGCGCAACTCTGCTAAACTTGCGGCAGAAGTTCTTCTAATGATTGAGCCTTATGTTAAGCCAGGGGTTACAACTAATCGACTGAATCAACTTTGTCATGATTTTATTGTCTCTCATGGTGCTATTCCTTCACCCCTAGACTACAGAGGGTTTCCAAAGAGTATCTGTTCTTCCATCAATGAAGAAATTTGTCACGGGATTCCCTCTGATCGTAAGCTACGTAATGGTGATATTGTAAATTTGGACATCACCACCTACCTAAATGGTTTTCACGGTGACACTAGTCGAATGTTTTATGTCGGATCGGCTCGGAAAAAAGTTAGTCGCTTGGTTGAAACCTGTAAAGAGTCTCTACAACGGGCCATTGAGTTGGTGAGGCCCGGTGCGCATCTCGGTGATATAGGTGCCACTATTCAGAATATAGCTGAAGGGAAGGGATATTCTGTGGTACGGGAATTTTGTGGTCACGGGATCGGGCGAAATTTTCATGAAGATCCACAAGTCCTTCATATTGGAAAATTTGGGGAAGGAGTCGAATTAAAAAAGGGAATGGTTTTTACTATTGAGCCGATGCTCAACGAAGGAAAACCCGATCTTAAAATTCTTCCTGATAAATGGACGGCCGTTACCCAGGATGGATTAGCATCGGCCCAATTTGAACATACAGTCGCCGTGCTGGACAATGGATACGAAGTGCTAACTCGCCTTAATGGTCAAACGGACTTTTAAGTTTTTTAACCCTCCAGACCCAGGTTGTTGATCGCCAATATCAAGCCGGGTATCCTCGTAGTTTCCCTAACACACTCGTAAACCTTTGTAACTAATCATTAAAGTCCAATTTTTTTAGATTACTTGAAAAAATAGGTT
>JAPYPK010000038.1 GCA_029937655.1 Nitrospinaceae bacterium | reverse complement strand
ATTTTCATCTTTTAGTAAAGAAATATTTCCATTTAATGAAAGATATTTTTTCATCGCAGGATCATCCAGAGTATCAAAAAAAGTAAAATCTTCCAGGATACTAATGCCAGACGCAACCAAAGCCTGCTTATCCTTCATATTTCTAGGTTTTGATACAATTATTTTCTTCAGGAAAATATTTTCTTTATCTGAAAAAAAATCAAACGATAGGGTTGAGGTAAAAAACAATCCGAGACCAGCTAAAATAAAAATTATGCAGGTAGAAAAAAATTTAGCTGATGATTTCATTAATTTTCAGCACTTGCCAATAAAATTAAAATCACGAAAAAAAATCTACTACATACGCTCAGGTGAAGATACGCCCATTACAGAAAGGCCATTACAAATTGTAATACGAAGACAATTCATTAAAAATAAACGCGCAAAAGACAAATCATGATCATCGCTAACAATCCGGTTACGAGAATAGTACCTGTGAAAAGTGCCCACGAGATCCTGCAAATAAAATGGAACCCGGTGAACTTCTAATAGCTCAGCACTTTTTTCAATAATTTCTGTAAAAGAAAGTATTTTTTTTATCATGATAAATTCTTCTTCATTTTTTAAAGGCGACAAGTCAACATCAACCGCGTCACGCAGTTTTATTCCCTGTTTGGTTGCTGTGCGAAAAATACTACAGATACGTGCGTGAGCATATTGAATATAGAAAACCGGATTATCTGCTGATGCTTTTTTAGCTAATTCAAGGTCAAAGTCAAGGTGTGTGTCGGAACTTCTCATGAGAAAGAAAAATCGGGTTGCATCAACTCCTACCTCCTTAATAACATCAGCCAGAGTTTCAAACTCTCCTGACCTGGTAGACATAGATACTTTGTCTCCGTCGCGCTTCAAAGACACAAACTGAATGAGCATTACTTTAAAAACATTTTCATCGTATCCCATCGCTTGCAATGCCGACTTCATCCGAGGAACATAACCATGGTGGTCAGCTCCCCACAAGTCAACAATCCATTCAAACCCGCGGTCAATTTTATTCTTGTGATAGGCTATATCAGAACAAAAATAAGTTTTTTCACCAGACTGTTTGATGAGCACTCGATCTTTTTCATCATTAAAATCCGACGACTTTAACCAAACAGCCCCATCCTTGTCATAAATATATTTTTCTTTTCGAAGCCAGTTAACAGCTGTCTCAACTAACTGATGGTCGTATAATTTTTTTTCGCTAAACCACTGGTCAAAACTTACTCCAAATTTAGCAAGATCTTCTTTGATTCCATCTAAAATTGAATTAAGTGAGTATTCACGAAAAAATGGTAGGACCTCATCCTCAGTTTTATGAAGAAACTCACTTCCATGCTGTTCATGTATATCTCTTGCAATATCTTTTATATAATCACCCTGATAGTAATCAGACGGAAAACCATTCTCTCTACCTTGTAATTCTAAATAACGAGCCCACGTAGAGCGTCCAAGGGTATTCATTTGATTTCCGACATCATTAATATAGTACTCTGTGCTCACATTATATCCTGCTTTATCAAGAAGCCGGCCTAACATATCACCGACCGCTGCTCCACGACCGTGCCCAACATGAAGAGGTCCTGTAGGGTTAGCGCTCACAAACTCAAGGAGAACTTTTTTCCCCTGACCAGCATTCGAAGAACCGTATCGATCGGGTTGTTCTGCAGCCTTCAATAGGCGCTCTAAAAAAAAAGACCGCCTCATTGTTATATTGAGAAATCCAGGCCCAGCTATTGCAACTGAGTCTATATTGTCATCGTTACATTGAAGATGGCGAGATAAGATTTCCGCGATTTCGTATGGCTTCCTTCTTTCAGACTTTGCAAGCCCCATCGCGAGTGATGTAGAAAAATCACCAAACTTTTCTTCCTTAGGTTTTTCTACCACTATTTCAGGCATAATGGACAACTCAAGATCGCCATCATTTTTGGCATTATTTAACGCACTTTTGATCAGTTTACGTACAAATTTTTTCATTTATTTTTTTAGCTACTGGAAAAATATTTAAAACTTAGATCTCGCCAGGAAAGGAACGATTAGGACCGGAGGGTTCAAGGTTGTGGTCGGTTTATTCAATTACGAATAGATTCAATTTCTTTCTCCATTTTATCTTCATAGGCCTTCTTTTCCTCCGCAAACTCCTTTTGCAACTCTACAGTTACATGTTGAATTTCTTCGGGAGGAATTCGATCATGGAGTTTTCTTAGCTTATCCTGCAACATTACATCCTTGTCTGCAATTTTAGCCTTATACTCCATGCGGATATCACTAATTTTGTTCTTTTGTTCATCGGTAATTTCTTTTTTATTTTTTAGTTCAGGAACAAGTTTTTCGGATCTCTCAAGACTAAGCTCCCATGCGCTTTTTAGACCAGACATATATCATTCACCTTGACAAGGTTGAGTTAACTTATTTCATAATAAACCAAGCGTTCCAGAGACTCAACATCAAATATATTCATATTTTAATTCTTACTAGATTTACGAAAGTAATTTATTTTTTTATACCGTAAATTTAATTCCACAGATAACCCCTCAATACATGTTGTTTTACCTGTGACCTTTTGATAATCTCGATTCCGATATGCCGACACAAAAAAAATCCATTTTACTTAGAGACTTGAGAAATTATCTAATATTTCTAAAAGATCATGGTATTTCGGAAATCCCATCCGAGCCAGGTGTAAGTCTAGAACTTCAATCTGGCACAAAGGGACTCGTCTACTCCTCTATTGATACAGACAAAACATCCCATATGAAAACCAATAAAAATATCACAACAAAACCCAGTATCAGCATCGAAAACGTGCGCAAGGAATTAGGAGATTGTAATCGCTGCAACTTACATAAAGACAGAAAAACGATTGTATTTGGCTCAGGAAACCCAAACGCTGACCTCGTTTTTGTAGGCGAAGGACCCGGAGCAGATGAGGACGAGCAGGGATTCCCCTTTGTAGGCCGAGCAGGAAGAAAGTTGACGGAAATCATAGAAAAAGGGATGCACCTAAGCCGCGAGGAAGACACCTATATCTGCAATATCGTAAAATGCCGCCCGCCTAACAACAGAGATCCAAAACCGGATGAAATAGCCGCCTGCAAGCCATTCTTGATAAGGCAACTACAGGCCATTCGACCCAAAGCCATTGTGGCATTAGGTAAACCTGCCGCAAGTACCTTGTTAGGAAGAACTGTCCCTATTATGAAGGAACGGGGTAGCTGGCATGAATATCAAGGAGTTCCTCTCATGCTAACCCTTCACCCGGCCTATCTATTGAGAGCCTATACAATTGAGAACAGACGCAATGTCATGAATGATATGAATAAAGTTCTGACAAAACTGAAAAAATAAAAATAACAGAAAAAATATTTTTAATTTTTTGACAGGTTTAGTGTAATACCATTTATTAACTGCTCCAAAACCACACTATCCTGTCTTGAAGAATTTTTAGATTTTTAGCCCTGCCAACCATTACTAATACTAGCTTCCCACAAACAAATGTATTTTAAAAATCACAAAACAATATTCTTCCCACTACATAAAAATTGGTGAATGGGACAATCATAAAAACAAAACATCTATAGTTAAAACGACAAAAAAAGCAACGGAGATAATATAAATGGTTTCTAAAATAATACGATCCGCATATTTAGGATCAAAAGATTATATGAAACCATTAAAGGACGAGTTAGATGGAATTATTGATATTCATGATCAATTGGCCTTATCCTCAATAGCACCAAAAAAGTCTTTATGGTCAATAAACACTTGGCACGACCCCAAGGTCTTAACCATAGATTCCATTAATGATGGTGCAAAACAACTTAAAAAAATACAAAGAAATTGGTGCCTTTATTCATATCAATTTCATCGCCGCGCAAAACTGATTCAAGAAAAACTACCCCACGTTTCCGCAAAACCCTTATGCTTTCCCTGCGCACTACCCACCTCGCCTATCGGCTCCTGGACCCTTCTTACCGAAAATAAAATCTTAGCATCCTCTAAATGTTCAAGTCTCTTTAAGAACGGGGAAATGCTATTTGAAGAAAACAAGAAAGGCCCTCCAAGCCGAGCCTACCTTAAATTGTATGAATCCTTAACTAGAGCAGAAAAAACCCCTCAACCTGGTGATTTCTGCATTGATGCGGGGGGAAGTCCAGGCGGATGGGCATGGGTAATACAAAAACTTGGCGCACGAGTCCTATCGATCGACCGGTCACCCTTAGACCCTAAAATTGCCTCCCTTTCAAATGTGGAGTACCACAAGGCAGACGTTTTTTCCATAAAACCGTCAGACTACGATAAAGTGGACTGGCTGTTCAGTGATGTCATCTGCTTCCCAGAAAAGTTATTTGACTGGCTATCCCTATGGTTCGAGTCGAAAAAATGCAAAAATTTTATTTGCACAATAAAGTTTCAAGGTTCACCAGATTATAGTTTTGCTGAAAAATTTTTAGAAATCGAAGGAAGTCAGGTCGTACATCTATATAACAATAAGCACGAACTCACATTTATACATATTACAAAGGGATAAAAGCAGTAATGATTAAATACAAAACAACCAATTAACGAGTCTAAGGTGTTTTTAAAAAAACTTACATATACAACCTGGGGGTTACTAGCACTTGCAATCACTCTGATGTTTGTCACCCTCAACAATGTCAAAAAAGAAAATGAATATGACTGGATACAACGCTTTGAGCAAGAAGGAATCAAAAATACTCGGATCATTGAGGAACAATTAGAAACTATAGCCCAAGAACTAATGGGAATTGCTTCTCTATTTAAGGTATCAAAAAATATTACTCGGTCTGGATTCAAAACTTACACTTCACCGCTTTTAAAAAAGAACAATTTTATTAAATCTTTTCAATGGATTCCGCGCGTTCAACAGGACCAACGCTCTGCTCTGGAATCAATGGCTCAAAAAGACGGTTTTATTAATTTTAAGTTCACGAGTCTAAGTAAAAACACGACCATTATTACAGCGCCCAAAAAGAACGAATATTCCCCCATTTACTACATGGAACCCCACTCCGATGACGAGTCGTTTTTAGGATTTGACATTAGCACCCAACCCGTTTTACTGAAGCTCATGAACCAGGCTAGAGATTCAGGTGAAATTGTTGCCGCAAGCACAGTGAACTTGATTCACAAGAACCCTAAAAAAATGGTCGCGTTATTTTATCTCCCACTTTATGAAGGAGTAGACACACCCAAAACAATTGAAGGTAGAAGGAATTTATTTTTAGGAACAGTACTAGGGACTTACCAAATAAAAAACATGCTAGAGAAGACAATCAATCCTTATCTAACGTCAGGCATGTTTTTAACGGTCTTAGATGAAGATCGTAAAAGCGAACTGTATGGTAACCTCAAAGAAAACGCGCTTATAAAAAAAGAAATGGCATTACGGTTTTCTCAGATTCATTGGTTTTTAGTTTGGCAAGGAAATCTAGAGTTTCAAAAAGGCCCTAACAGGCTACATAATTGGCTTTCGGCAGCCGTATTAGTGCTCATAGTATTTATTGCAGTGATTTTTCAAATACTTTCCTCAAGAGCCAGGCGCATCGAAAGTGAGGTGTGCTTGCGAACAGATGAGTTGAAAAATTTAAAAAATGAATTAGAGGAAAAAAACCTGACCCTGCATGAGTTGATTAAAGTAAAAAACGAGTTACTGGGTATGGCTTCTCATGATTTACGTAATCCTCTCACATCCATCAAAGGTTATTCAGAGTTTCTATTAAAGAAAGGTACTACTTTAAAAGAAGAGACACGCACCGACTTCCTTAAAATCATCCACTCCGCTAGTGGAAACATATTGGGACTATTAAATGATTTGCTAAATTTATCTTCTATAGAAAGTGGGCAACTCGTACTAAATCTTCAACCAGGCAATCTCCGCGGACTTATTGAAGAACG
This sequence comes from Nitrospinaceae bacterium, assembly GCA_029937655.1. Classification (GTDB taxonomy): domain Bacteria; phylum Nitrospinota; class Nitrospinia; order Nitrospinales; family VA-1; genus Nitromaritima. Next base: position 6,992 of record JAPYPK010000038.1, on the reverse strand, counting down.
AGTAAAACTATATACCCATCTAGCTACAGAAAAAAATATTCATTTTAATATTAGTTTCCAACAGACCACAGCAATTTCATTTGATACACCTAGGATCGGACAAGTACTGGACAATCTATTGACCAACGCAATAAAATTTTCTCCTGTAAGTAGCACTATCAAAATAACCATGGAATCGGGCGATGGCTTTGTACGCGTCACCGTAACAGATGAGGGTCCGAGCATAAAAAATGAAGACTTAGATGACTTATTTCAACCCTTTAATAAAATCGGTTCAGACTCAACGAAAAAGGGAACTGGTCTAGGTCTAGCAATTGCAAAAAAAATGGTTGCACTACATGGGGGAACCTTGACATTCAAGTCATCAAAAAACCAAGGAGCAAGTTTTAGTTTTGAACTCCCAGAAAACTCTTCCTTTTATTAACCGTATATTTACATTTTTTCTTTGAACCAAAGCCCAGACTAGATTAAAAGAGGCCTCTTACCCAGAAATTAGTACGCGGGCAATCAGGCTAAAATATCAGCTAACAACATAAGCTTTAGGCACACCTGACATGAAGTTTCTAATTGTGGATTCTAATATCAAATAAACCTATTAAATTTATTCAAGATATTTACAGGGGGATTAAACCATTTCTATGATTTAATTCTTAGAGAATGGTTTTGTAAGGTCGTATTTTTGAACCATTCTATAAAAACTGGATCGACTTAATTTTAACCTTTTTGCTGTCTTCGGGATATCTCCATTGGTGAGGTCCAAAGCTCTTTGCAAAACCTGTCTTACGGATGTATCGAAAGGTTCAACAAAATCACCTTTACTGGAAGCATATTGTGATACAACCGCTTCACTGGTCTTTTGAGTATTTTTATTTTTAACATTGACTGGCAAACTATCAATGTCAATAAAGTTAGTCCCTGTCATTATCATCGCTTGATAAATCACATTGCCCAACTCGCGCACATTACCGGGCCAAAAATAATTCTCTAGCACATTCATTGCCTCAGGAGTAATAGAAGAGATTTCTTTATCAAATTCCTTTTTATATAATGTGACAAAGTGGATGGCAAGACTTGAGATATCATCCTTGCGTTCCCTCAATGGTGGAATAGTAATTGGGAACACAGCTAACCGATAGTATAAGTCTTCTCGAAAAGATCCTTTCTTGACCATTTCATCGAGGTCTTTATTAGTCGCGGCTATAACTCGGGTCTTAGTGAAAATCTTTTTCGTTCCTCCCACCCGCTCAAAACTTTTTTCTTGAAGGTAACGTAGTAATTTAACTTGGGTGTTCAATGACATCTCGGCAACTTCGTCCAGGAACAGCGTTCCTCCATCCGCCAACTCCAACTTCCCTTTCCGCGTCTCGGTTGCACCAGTGAAAGAACCTTTAGTATGTCCGAAGAGCTCACTCTCTTGTAAGTTTTCAGGAATAGCCCCGCAATTAATATCAACAAAAAGCCCTTGAGAAAAATGACTATTCTCATGAATAGCGCGTGCCATCAAGTCCTTGCCGGTTCCACTCTCACCGAGAAGCAAAACCCCTGCATTGCTAACACCAACTTTTAGAATTTTTTCTAAAGTAGCCGTCAAAGCCGGACTTGTACCAACAATACCTCCGATACCCTTCGCTCTATTTAATTCAACTTGAAGGTAGCGCACCTGCCCGATCAGGGCAGTCTGCTCGATTGCTTTATCCAGAACGGAAAAAAGACGTGGCTCATCAAAAGGCTTAACAATGTAATCAAATGCCCCAAGTTTCATTGCCTCAACAGCAGAACCTGCATCATCAACACCTGTTACCATGATGACCGGCAAATCACTTTTAGCATTCTTTATCGTTTTCAATGTTTCCATGCCGTCCATCACTGGCATGACCATATCAAGAAAAACAACAGATGGGTTTTCATCAAGTCGATCAAGGCACTGCTTCCCATTCTCAAAAACCAAGACCTCATGGCCCCGGTCCTCAAACAAAACCTTAATCAACCCTCCAACCCCAGGGTCGTCATCAACAGTAAAAATTAATGCCATAAATCAAGTAAATACTTACGACTTTAAAACGGAGAAATAGAATTCACTGTAAAATTAGAATCCTCCGCTAATTTGCGACATTGTTTCTTTGAACCATCACATCGCATAAAACAACTAGCCCAATAATCACACTCGACATCAATCCACCACCGACTAACCGAATGTATCCCCTCTTCCTTAATCTGAACAGTGTCATTAAGGTCAACCGAATCTATAACAATCTCATGGTCTACATTTGAAGTCATTTTACCTTCTAATCGTTCTGCCTTCGGATACCAATTGAGGACACTACCAGGCTTACCACAACCAGTAGTCCCGATAAAAACGGCTACAACAACAAACATAATCAAAACATTCTTAATCAATTTAATTCTTCCATTCATTTACCAAAACCTCATAAATTATAAAAATAAAATTAATACAAGAGCAAAAAAAATTATACGATAAATAAATCAATAATTCCAGCAGGACAAAGGCTAATAAAATAGAAATATTTTCAAACTAATACCAGTTAAATAGTCACACCCATTTAACAACCCTAGCTTTTTTTATTTTTTTATTCAATTTTTCAAAAGCTATCCGTCGGTGCGAAATAGCATTTTTCTCATTAGAGTTCATTTCCGCGAAAGTTTTTTCATAATGTTCAGGAATAAATATAACATCCCACCCAAAACCGTTTTCACCTCGAGTACTGTGCGCAATCTTCCCCCTTATCTGCCCCTTAGCCATATGCATTTCCTGTCCATCAAAAACACCTGCCACACAAACCGCAAAAGCCTCTCGATTTTCAAACCCTTCTAGCATTTTCAACAAACCAGGACAACCAACACTAACCTCAAACCATTTTATTAGCGGCCCAGGAAGACCATTCCATGCCGTAAAACTCAGGCCGGAATCTTCAACTAGCACAGGACACCTAAGCTTATCAAATGCCTGTTTTGCTTTGTGAGTAACTATCTGTTTAATATCACTACTCTGAATTTCATCTATACATAACCCTGAAACCTGTTTAAGCGAGCACTCCAAAATATTCGAAGCTTCTCGAACTTTATCTGAATTACTGGTAACAAAATTTAAATTCTTCCACATTCTATTTCTCCTATGCTTGCCTGAGCAGTGAACGCATGCTATAAAATCCTAGATTTTCATGGTCTAGATAATATAAACCCTCGATTTAACCAGAACCAATTGTGCTATGCATTTTTTTTCAATAAAAAAAATACTATTTTTGTTTATGTCAATGCTTTACCTCATGTCATGTACTACGATTTTTGAAAACAATTACGATGTGATGGCACGCCAGGCACTTTTTAATTTAATGAAATCTCAGGAAATTTATCGCGCAGAGCACGATAAATATGCAAATAAACTGGCCCAGCTTTCAAGTTACGACCTTAAATATCACACTGGGATTGTTTATCTTGAAATCCAATCAGCCAATAAAGACGAATATCGAGCCATATCTCTTCCTGCTGAATCAACCACCGCGAGAGTTTTTATATACGATACTATAAAGGGGGGTTACTACGAAGCGGATGAGGTAGAAGTTTCGAAGTACGTCCTTGGGGCCCTCAATTTTATCCGCGGGGAAAAGGAAAAACAAAAAACAAATCTTCTGCTAGTTTCTTTTCTTATAGGTTCCCTCGTTATTCTAGGGTTTCGTTTTGTTTCTAGATATAAAGGGGAAGGAAACAACAACGCTCTAATCTCTTATTTCGTCAGCCTGCCCTCATTAGGATGGGCTGTCGCTACCCTTAATTATGTGAACAGCGATATCGTTTTTAGTTCGAAGATCTTAATACCCTCCTGGATTGCGATCGCAGTATCCCTATCATGCATTTTTATTGCGCTTCAATGGTTAAAAAACAGAAATCATTTAACGACTCCAGCCCCTGTCTTGGGGCTCGTAGGATGTTCCCTTTTCATCTCATTCATTAGCATGGGGAGTGTAGCCTACACCCTACTTAAATATTATCCGGCATAAAAGTTTTCACCCCAACAGCAGGCCCAGTATTGAACTCCTTACCCCCGGACTAATATTGACTATCTACAACCTCAATCACTTTGAGGTTAAAAATCTAGCAATAGATAAAACAAAGACCTAGCTTATTTATCGAACATAAATTATATTGAACCTATATTTATCTATCAGGCGACTGTTTCCTGCACTTTACCTCAATAAAACTCTGGAAGGGTCTAAACGATATCCTTTTTCAGAATTCGAATAATAAAGATGCAACCGAAGAATTTAATTGGTTTTTCCTATACACACCTCCAAGAATTTTTACTCGAGCACGGAATAAAACCCTACCGTGCCCATCAAATATTCATATGGCTCTATCACTACAAGCTTTATGACTTTGATCGCATGTCTAATTTATCCAAAGTATTGCGCTCTTTATTGAAAGAATATTTTTTTATCTCCGTACCTCTGATACGCAGCAGAACTAAGTCGCAGGATGGTTCGATCAAGTACCTATTCGAGTTAAAAGATGGTTTGACAATTGAAAGCGTTTGGATGCCCTCAGATAAGCGTAAGACCTTGTGCGTATCAACCCAGGTTGGATGCCGCCTTGCATGCGCATTTTGCATGACAGGGACAATGGGATTGAAGCGAAACCTTACAAGCGATGAAATCATCGGACAATATCTTGCGGTAAATGATAGCCTCTCTGAGGAAAATCAAGTAACCAACATTGTGTTTATGGGGATGGGCGAACCGCTCGACAATTATGATGCCACCATTAATGCGATACGACTCATGACTATGCCAGAAGCATTACGCCTATCTTCTCGAAAGATTACATTGTCTACTGCCGGGCAAGTAGATCTCATTGAAAAGTTTAAAAATGAAGATTTACACGTGAACCTTGCAATATCACTAAACGCTACGGACAATAAAACTCGGGAAGAAATTATGCCAATCAATAAAAAATATCCAATAGAAAAATTGATAAACTGTTTGCGAGAATACCCGCTCAAGCCATCTCGGCGGTTTACCTTCGAATACGTTATGTTAGAAGGGATCAATGACAGGGACGAGGACGCTAAACGTTTGTCCAAGTTGCTTCACGGCATACCTTGCAAAGTAAATCTAATATTGTTTAATAAGTTCTCCCCTTCTGATTTTGATCCTCCTAGCAAAGAGCGAGTTAACGCATTCCAGCAGTATCTCCTGTCAAAAAACCATACCGTTTTCATACGGCAAAATCGTGCAACAGATATCCTAGGTGCGTGTGGGCAGCTGGCTGCGCAACCATTATCACCTGCGCCTGCACGAATTTAAATAATTTGGCATGACAAATTCTCCCGAACCAACTAAGTCCAAAGCGTTAGAGATTTCCATCGTTATTCCCATTTATAACGAAAGGGAAAATCTAACCCTGCTTGACGAAAAAATCACTAAAAGCATTAAACCACTTAACAAGGACTATGAAGTAATTTTAGTGGATGACGGAAGTGTGGATGGCAGTGCTGACCTTATACGTAAATTAAAAAATGGGAACCCCCATATACGGCTGATCCGGTTTGGGCGTAATCATGGTCAAACAGCAGCTTTCGCTGCAGGTTTTAGCAAAGCCCGCGGTAATATTATTGTTACCATGGACGCCGACTTACAGAATGACCCTGCTGATATCCCTTTACTACTCGAGAAAATAAATGAATATGACGTTGTATGTGGCTGGCGGCATAAACGTAACGATCCTTGGATCAAAAAACTCTCTTCGAAAATAGCTAATGTGGTGAGAAATGCCCTGAGCGAAGAATGCATAGCCGATACAGGTTGTTCGCTCAAAGCGTTTCGGCGAACATGTTTCAAAAGTATTAAATTGTACAATGGGATGCATCGTTTTTTCCCAACATTGATGAAAATGGAAGGGTTTAGCGTCACGCAGGTAAAAGTGGGGCATTATCCCCGCATGCATGGTTACTCAAAATATAACATCCGTAACCGCCTATTCGCTTCATTCAAAGATCTTTTGGCGATCCGATGGATGAAAAAAAGACAAATCAATTATGATATTATAGAGGAGGATTGATTAATGACCACAACCTACTGGCTGGTTATCGGTTTTATTGGTCAGATAGCCTTTGGAGCACGATTTGTGATCCAATGGCTAGTTTCCGAAAAAAAAGGAGAAAGTACGATCCCTATTGCGTTTTGGTATTGCAGTATTGTAGGAAGTGTTATCCTGTTGACGTATGCAATCCACAGAGAAGACCCTGTTTTCATTCTCGGGCAAAGCCTTGGTTCAATTATTTATGTCCGCAATTTAATTCTCATTGATCGAAAAAAAAGGTCTCTTGCAGAGGCAAACCAGAACAATGAATAGCTGGAAAGTTAGATTTTTAGGGGTAGCCCTCATGGTTCTTGGAGGGTTTTTGTTTGTCTGGTCTGTGCGCGATATAACCGCTGAGTGGCCACAGATCTTTGTCGGACTCCTTTCTGTTTTTAGCACAGCAATGGGATTCGGTCTGCTCATTATGCCACTAGAGGACTTAACCGAAGTTGAATCAAAAAGTAATCTGGACAAAAAAGACATCCATTAAACGGTTTCCTCGTTGACGAATAAGACTTTCATTCTCCCACCCAAACACAAACACACTCTTAAGTCATTTAAAACAAAAGACTTTTAAAGCTCTTGACATTAGAAAAGCCGTATGATATTCCTTTCACCTTTACGTCTCAAGGGGTTGTTATGCCCAGTTTATTGAGCGCTGAGTTAGTCTATTCATATATTTGAGAAGTAACCAAACTTCTCATTTGTTGCTGATTATAAATATAGCTGATCTGGTCTTTCATAAAAGACTTCCCTTGATATAAATAGAGGCCTCGATGCATCATTCATCTGAGAAACCAAAAACTAAAAACTCGATATTCACCATCCTCATTGCCCTAATATTTTTTTATGGAATGGGACATTTGGTTCCCGCCTTCATACCGGCTTCAACGTCACCT
>JAPYPK010000037.1 GCA_029937655.1 Nitrospinaceae bacterium | reverse complement strand
AAAATGGTTGCCTCTCAGATTAAAGAAAATATTACTACCGAAGTACAATCATTGAAGATGAAAACTGGGAAAACCCCAGGCCTCGCTGTGGTTTTAGTCGGTGATGATCCCGCATCTGCTGTGTATGTTCGCAATAAAAATAAAACCTGCAACAATATTGGATTTCAATCCTTTGAGAATATTCTTCCTGCTAACACCACAGAATCCGAATTATTACACCTTATTCATAAATTAAATATTGACGAAAAAGTTCATGGAATTCTTGTGCAACTACCTCTCCCCAAGCACATTTCCTCAAACAAAATTCTTGAAGCCATTAACCCACAAAAAGATGTAGATGGTTTTCATCTCGAAAATGTTGGTCGACTTGTAACAGGAAATTCTTTATTTAAACCATGTACTCCTGCTGGTATCATTAAACTGCTTGATAAATATGATGTAGAGATTGAAGGAAAAAATGCCGTAATCATTGGACGTAGCAATATTGTTGGGAAACCAGTTGCTTTCCTTCTACTCGAAAGAAATGCCACGGTTACAATTTGTCATTCTCGCACCCAAAATTTATCCAACCTTGCGGCATCTGCAGATATTCTTATTGCTGCTATCGGAAAACCAAATTTTGTTACCGCGGATATGGTAAAAGATAACTCAGTCGTCATCGATGTGGGTATCAACCGCTTGGCGGGTAAACTTGTTGGTGACGTTGATTTTTCATCAGTTTTAAAAAAAGTTTCTCTTATTACACCTGTCCCTGGGGGAGTTGGACCCATGACTATTGCCATGCTTATGGAAAATACATTCCGGGCTTTTAAAAACTCCTTATAATAATTTTTAATAACCCCCTGGAAAGATAACTGCATCGTATCAGAATCGTCTGTTAATTCTCTACCCACATTATTTGACCTATAATAAGGTCAAAAATATTTTGACGTTGCATCTGGCATATTGCTTATAATTCAACTTATTTTTTTCAATGAAACAAAAAGAATCCACGCCTCAAATCTACTCCGTTTCAGAGATAACCGGTGATGTAAAATCTATCTTAGAATCAGCCTTTGATTCAATATGGATAGAAGGCGAGATATCCAATCTCCGTATTCCTGGTTCTCAACATGCTTATTTTATTCTGAAAGATAATCATTCACAGATACGTTGTGTTTTATTCAAAGGTTTCCGAGCTGGGTTAAAATTTCAACCGGATGATGGCGATCATGTTCTCCTATTTGGCCGCGTTACCGTATATGAATCAAGAGGTGATTACCAAGTAATAGTAGAACACATTGAACCAAAAGGCTTAGGAGCATTACAAAAAGCATTTGAAAAACTTAAAGCTCGCCTCCTGCAAGAAGGACTCTTCAGTGAGGATATGAAAAAATCGATACCGCAATTCCCATGGAGAGTTGGCGTAGTAACCTCCGCTACAGGAGCAGCAATCCGAGACATCATAAATATTATTCAACGACGCAACCCAAAGGTTTCAATACTAATTTATCCGGTAAAAGTCCAAGGGGAAGGCTCTGCGGAAGAAATATCAGACGCAATCCAACAAATGAATAAGATCAGTGGCTTAGATGTTCTCATCGTTGGAAGGGGCGGTGGCTCTATAGAAGATTTATGGGCTTTTAATGAAGAAATTGTTGCTCGTGCCATTTCTAAATCTACCCTACCTGTGGTATCAGCTGTTGGACACGAAATAGATTTTACCATCGCTGATTTTGTTGCAGACTTGCGTGCACCAACACCTTCGGCAGCTGCAGAGCTCGTGGTCCCTATGTTGGATGAACAAGCCAAAAAGTTAAATATGATGACCGAGCAACTTTTAGTATTTTTGCAGAATAAAATCCAAAAATATGGGGATTTACTAAAACGGCTCATGGGGAGACGATTTTTTAAAGACCCGATGCATATTATGCAACCACAAGTTCAACATTTAGATGATTTGAATAATCGTTTATTTCGTGGATTAGACCAATGGGTTTTAGTTCAACAACAAAAATTATCAGGGATGATTCAACAACTAGTTCAACTTACCCCTGCAAAAAATATTCGTCAATTAGGGGAGAAAAGAGCCCTGTTTCATCACCTTTTAGTCCAAAATGTACACTCCCGGATGCGTTTTAATCGAGAGCAATTCGGTGGTGTTCTAAAAAATCTCAACGCACTCAGCCCGCTAGCTATTCTGGATCGTGGATATAGTATTACAAATTTTCAAGGTAAAGCTCTCACGCAAAGTGAACGAATGACGGTAGGTGATTCTATAAAAATCCGCCTAGCCAAAGGTCAATTAAGGTGTACGGTTGATGAAATTATTCCATCTCAAGAAAAATAATGATAAGTATATTGAATAGAGGCCATTATGTCTGAATTAAAATTTGAAAAAGCAATGACCCGATTAGAGAATATTGTTGAGGAATTAGAACGTGGTGATTTGGACATTGATAAGTCTCTTGAAATTTTTGAAGAGGGCATCAAAATGTCACGCTTATGTTCTAAGAAACTTAACGAAGCAGAAGCAAAAATTGAAAAACTTAGCAAAGGGAAAAAAGGGGACCTGATTACAGAGCTTTTTCCTATGGATGATAAAAATGAAGAACAAGAATAAAAAGATTAGATTAGACCATTTACTCTTAAAAAAAAAATTGTTTTATCACGAGAGCGCGCAAAAAGTTTAATTTTAGCCGGTAAAGTTAGAGTAGCTGATGAAATAGCTGACAAACCTGGCCGTGCTTATAATGAAGATTGTTCGGTACAAGTAATCGAAGATGTGCATCCCTATGTTAGCCGTGGTGGAATTAAACTTGAACATGGGCTTAGAGAGTTTGATATTTCTCTATCAGAAAAAGTTGCAGTTGATATCGGAGCTTCAACTGGGGGATTTACTGATTGTCTACTTCAACATGGTATAGAGAAAGTATTTGCCGTTGATGTAGGCTATGGACAACTGGATTGGAAATTACAGAGCGACTCAAGGGTGGTTTCTCTGGATCGAAAAAATGCCCGTGAATTGAATTCCAATGATATTAACGAGTTAGTTGACTTAGTCGTTATAGATGTCTCTTTTATATCGTTAAAAATTATAATTCCCTCCGTAATTAATGTTTTGAAACCAGTGGGAGATTTGATAGCTCTGGTTAAGCCACAATTTGAGGTTGGGAAAGAAGAAGTTGAGAATAAGGGAATCATTAAAGACCCAAAAAAACATCTCAGTGTACTCATTGCATTGAATGCTTTTATGAAAACACAAGGTTGGCCCATAACAAATATAGCCACCTCACCCATAACCGGCCAAAAGGGAAATCGTGAATTTTTGATTCACTGTCCGGGAAAAGAAAATCCTCGAATAATCCAAGACGATCATATTCGTAGCATGATCAATACACAAATACCTTAAGCTTATATGAATCAACGCGTCGAGCTATTATAATTCTTTTAAATAAATTATATTTCATCTTTATATACTATAAAACAGTCTCGTGGGTAAACAAGGTGAGTGACTCCCTTTTGTTTGGGTTCTCCAAGTCTCCACTCTGCTTCATTTTCCAGCGGTTTGATTCGAATTCCACCGGTACCACCATGTATGAGAATCGCAATTCCATCTCCAGATTCTTCTACCTGGCATGCATAAGCGGCACAAGGTGATTGTGTTTCTTTGTCCCAACCTATCACCTGGGCAGGAGATTCTTCTCCTTCTATGTTATATTTTATGCAGTAAACCTCTCGCGATACTGAGACGTCGCGGTAAAGCATACTAAAGTTTTCATGGGTATTTTCGTTTGCTTCTACATCAACGTACATTGCCACGCTCCAAAGTAATATTTGTAAATCATAATATCACTATTTCTATACTGTTTTATAATTCTTAAATTATCTCTAGAAACCATGATTAATTTAAGTTTAATTTTATCGTAATTACCATGCACCTCTTTTTATCATACGATTTTTTATTTTTTTAGAATTCCGGAAAATATCTATTCTCTGAATAAATATTTAACCTACGCTCATACTTTTACCCTCAGTCAGTTGAAATTCAGATTAGTTATTAACGGAGAATAATTCAATGCATAAACTTGTTTTATTACGTCATGGTCAAAGCCAATGGAATCTTGAAAATAGGTTTACTGGATGGACCGATGTAGATCTTACCGCTCAAGGAATTGCAGAAGCAGGCAATGCGGGAATTCTACTTAAAAATGAAGGATATCATTTCGATGTTGCATATACATCGGTACTGAAACGAGCTATTCGCACATTATGGATTGTCATGGATAAGATGGATTTGATGTGGATACCAGTCAATCGATCATGGAGGCTCAATGAAAGACATTACGGTGCCTTACAAGGACTCAACAAGAAAGAAACAGCTGCCAAACATGGTGCTGATCAAGTTAAGGTGTGGCGGCGTAGTTATGATATTCCTCCTCCAAGTCTGGATGATGGTGATGATCGCCTTCCAGACAATGACCCACGATATTCGCTTGTTCCCTCTAAGAATCTCCCCCGGTCCGAGGCTCTCAGTCATACGGTTAATAGATTCCTACCGTATTGGAAAGATATCATTGTGCCTTCTTTGCAATTAAAAAAAAATATTATTATCTGTGCCCACGGTAACAGCCTGCGCGCTTTGGTCAAGTATCTCGATAATATGAGCGAGAACTCCATTATTGAGCTTAATATCCCAACTGGTATTCCACTGGTCTACGAACTTAATGATGATTTGACTCCAAAAACTCATTATTTTTTGGGGGATTCCGAAACAGTTAGAAAGGCTGCTAATGCTGTTGCGGATCAGGGGAAGTAAATTTCTTATTTACCCTTTATGAAATTATTTATAAAATTAACTGGACCACTATCCGATTATTTAAACCTCAAAAATAACTTGGTTTTTCCCCATCCAATTGATCGTTTTATTTTCTTAATTTTTATAGTTCTGAATTTTAAAAAGGATTCTAATAATGAAATATTTTTTACCCCTTATCTTTGCCTTATTAATTCTAACTTCTTGTGGTTCAGAGAAAACAGAGGTTGATTCGGCTCAATCTAAAACCCATTATGAACTTGCACTGGAATTGGCCCAATATGCTCTTTACCAAAATTCACTTGAAGAATTTGATTTAGCAATCAAATTTGACCCTGACAATATTAAAGCTTATAGAAAAAAAGGATTGGTACTTTTTGGACTCAAGCAATATGTAGAGGCTGAAAAGTTATTTAAAAAAGTAATCTCCCTTGATCCAGATAACGTACAAGCTCATATCAATTTAGGTATGGTTAAATACAGCACAGGAGATAAAGGTGATGCCAAGAAATTGTGGGAAAAGTCGATCAATATTAAAGCGGATGATAATGATTCAAAAGCAATAAATAATATAGCTAACCTGTATAAAGAAGAAAAAAATTATGATAAGGCTATAGAAGGTTATCAATTAGCCGTGAAAAATGACCCCATGAATTCAATGTATTTGAATAATCTAGCCGATACGCTTCGTTTAAATGGTGAACTGGACCAAGCGATAGAAGTTATCCAAAATTCATTAAAATTAAATTCGGCGGGAATGGGAACTTATTTCAACCTAGGTATGGTTTATAAAGATCTTAAGGAAAATAAAAAAGCGCTGGACTCCTTTAAAAAATCCCTTCAAGTTAACGCTGCCCTCACTGAAGCTTACTATCAAATAGCACAAATCCACTTAACAATGAAAAATCGCGATTTAGCTCTTACATTTATTAATAAAGCAATCGAGTTTTCTCCCAATAACCTCATATATCAGGAGTCTCTAGAAAAAATTCTTGCTTTATAATTTTACATAATCTAATGATCCAATTAATTTGATGGGAAAAAAAATCAATAACAATCTAACTCTTCTACATGAAGTTTCTAAGGACGACTTAAAAAATATCTTAGCAAATCATTCTTTGTGGATTAGTTCTGGAGAAACAAAAGGTGAACCAGCAAATCTAGCAGGATATAATTTGCGTGGTGTAGTGCTTTTGGGAGAAAACTTAAAAAAAGCTAATCTTCAAGGGGCCTACCTTTACGGAGCCTATTTAAAGAATGCAAACCTTAAACAAGCCAATCTTTCAGATGCCAATTTACGCGGAGCTAACCTACGTTGGGTTAATTTACAAGGAGCAAACTTATCTGGGTCCAACTTAATGAGAGCTGATCTTTATGAATCAAATTTAAAAGAAACAAATTTGATTGGTACTAATCTGCAAATGTCCGATGGCTTGACTCAGAAACAAATTGATGAAGCCCAGACAAACGAAACGACCAAACTGCCAGATTCATTAGAATAATATTTATATTTTACTGCATTGCCACCCGTGCGGAGGCAAACATATTCTTTAGGTTAGCCGTAGCATCTTTGACCGCCGTTGCTTCATAACCGCAATGGGCTGTACAATCAGCGCACTTTAGATTGTTCTTATGGCCATAACTATCCCAATTTGTTGTATCCATCAATTCTTTAAATGACTCTGCGTAACCATCATCCAGTAAGTAACATGGTTTTTGCCAACCGAGAACAGAGTAATTTGGATTACCCCACGGAGTACATTCATAATCACGTCGACCTTGTAAAAACTCCAAATAAAGCGGGGAATGTGATATATCCCATCGCCCTTTTTTATTTTTCCCCAGTAACTCTTTAAAAAATTCCTGAGTTCGTTTTCGACCAAAAAAATGATCCTGATCTGGTGCATCAGGGTATCTGAAAGCAGAAGATAAAGTCACCCCGTCTAATCCAAGAGGATTTAGAAAATCAAGAAAAGTTTCTGCTTGTTCAACGGTTGTTCCTTCAAAAAATGTGGTAGCGCTAGTCACCCTATACCCCATTTTCTTTGCTTCTCGGACAGATTCTACTGCTATTTTAAATACCCCCTTTTTATCAACAATACGATCATGGTCATCTTCAAGGCCATCTAGATGAATAGAAAGAGTAAGATAAGGTGAAATGGGTAGCTTGCCAAAAAAATTTTTAAGCAAAAGCGCATTGGTACAAAGATAAATATATCGTTTTTGCTTGATAAGACCCTCAACAATCTCAATAATTTGTGGGTGCATTAAAGGTTCTCCACCCGCAATTGATACCACCGGAGCATCGCATTCATTAGCCGCGTCAAGACATTGATCGGGAGTCAGGTTTTTATTTAAAATCTCATTAGGTTTTTGAATTTTTCCGCAGCCTATACATTCAAGGTTACAACGGAACAATGGCTCTAGCATCAAAACCAGAGGATACCTTTCTTGACCTTTTAGTTTCTGCCACATAACGTACGCGCCTATCTTCACAGCTTGTTTTAATGGTATTGGCATATCTTCTTTAATTTTTTAAACTAGTTGTTTTATAGTACTGATTAAATCAAATAGAAAATCCTGCAGCCAGTTACTATATTGAAATTTATTTATGTTGCAAACCCTATATCGTCCAGAATCAAGAGAATTGATCAATACACCTATAGTAATCGTTTTTCATTTTGATAGATAACGTAGCTAAATAAATCACAATTATTCAATGATAAAAAAAAGTTTTTTATTAATTATCGTAGCGGCATCTGCTATTTTTATTGATGGAACTCTAACCCACGATATTTTTGACTACCGACTCGATTCTTTCTCAAAGTGGGCAACACTCATCCTTATTCTGGGAGTTTTTGTATCTATATTATGGCCTAAAACCAACCAAAATAAAAAAAACACTAATAATTGAACCGGTGGTTTTTTTGTTTTTTCCTGCCTTTGATGTTTTTAATTTTAAGAAACTAAGGAGAGGGCAGGTTCGTTAACGACTCGACTCAATAGGGCAAAACGATCAATCGAACCTTCTGTTTTCATCCAAACAGTACCATTTCCTCCATGAGCAACTTGTAACGCTAACCCACCTTCATTTTCCATTGAGGATATCTTAAAACGATATTTATTTTGTGGCGAGATGTATTCTATTTCGTGCCCTACTTCAATCCTGTTCTTAACGTCCACTTCCATCCAACCCCCGGCCCGTTCATTCACGATTTTCCCAGCGTATATTTGTGGTAGGTTATCTTCCTGAGGCGATTCAAATCGTTCAGTAGCTTTTTGGGATGCCGACAGAAGAAACGCTGTAGTAAATCCACGGTTAGCGGTCTTTTCAGTTTCTCCCAGTAATTGTGGATCAAAGGGCTTGTTAGATGCCATATCATCAATAGCCCTTCGGTAAGACTGCGTTATCAACGATAAATAATAAATTGATTTGGTTCGACCTTCGATCTTAAACGACTCAACCCCGGCTCCCCATAATTTATCAAGATGTTCTATCGCACGAAGGTCTTTTGAATTCATTATATAAGTTCCGTGTTCATCCTCCTCAATGGGCATAAGATCCCCATCACGCCCTTTCTCCTCAATCAAATAGTCTCCTTTGGGGCTTTGTGTGGACTGCTCTCCTTCTGGCAAGTCCTCTTTAACATTGTATTCCCACCGGCAACTGTTAGTACAAGTTCCTTGGTTAGCATCCCGATGATTAAAGTAATTAGATAGGAGACATCGTCCTGAATACGCAATACAAATAGAACCATGAACAAACGATTCCAATTCCATTTCTGGAACTTGCGCATGAATTTCGTTTAACTCTTGCATAGATAATTCACGTGAAAGAATGATTCGTTTTACTCCATAATCCCTCCAAAATGCCACGGACATCCAATTGATGGTATTTGTTTGTACCGATAAATGAATTGGTAATTCTGGAAATTCTGTTTTCACATATTGAATCATTCCAGGGTCAGACATAATTATTCCATCAGGCCCTGCTTCAGCAATGGTTGCAATGGAACGTTTAAAAGATTGAAGTTTGCGATTTTGCGGAAGAATGTTTGCCGTGACATAAATCTTTTTACCTACCTGGTGGCAATATTCTATATCTTCTTTTAAGGAACTATTATTATAAGGGTTTTCTTTAGCTCGTAGAGAAAATCTCGGGATTCCCGCATATACGGCGTCGGCTCCAAAAGCCAAGGCATATCTTAATTTTTCTGGACTACCCGCAGGACACAATAATTCTGGAATTTTAGCCACAGTATCTCTCGATTGAAATTGAGTATTTTGATAAGACCTTACACTACTAGTAGGTCATGCCGCAACGGATTTACTAAATACTTTCAGATGGGATCTTAAATAAACGAGGGAGGGGAAGGTATGAGTATAAAAACTTAGAAGATCAAAATTTAACAGAAACTATTTGAGCGCTGCCTCCTTGGCAATCGACCTCCCGTGGTCGTTACCACTTTTTTTCAAGGTTCCTACCAACTCAAGAGTAGATCTAAGACGCCTCACCAACACTTTGAAAATGGGTATGAGCGATTCTGGGTTATGGTCAGCTAAATTATTGAATGTTTCTTTGGTAAAGACGCAGGCAACACAATCTTCCAGTGCTGTAACTGTTGCAGAACGAGGTAGCCCGTCTATCAGTCCCATTTCACCAAAAATCTCACTTTTCTCTAAAACGGCTAATACTTGCTTTTCCCCATGCGGACTTAATTTAGAAACCTCGACAGACCCCTCCTCAATGATGTAGGCGCAATCTCCGAGCGCTCCTTCCTCAATAATGTCCTCACCTTTTTTAAAGTTAACTATATTCACGAAAGATCCCAATCCTAGTATTAAATAAAAGCCAATATAGGTCTATAAACTCCTGATACATTGAAAGATTTATTTATAAAAGTAAATTTATCAATAGAAAAGTTGTTTATCTCTTCCATTTCGTCTGTCTGAACCCAAAAAAACGTAGCTATTGCTGCAAATAGAATTATTTTAAAAAAACAGTTGATTCCTCTGCATTTTGCATTTTTCTACCAAGATTCTATTCTTATCCCGCAGGTGAAATATTTGTTACATACGGTTGTGTGTAACTGCAGCCCGTTACAAATAAAATTGCTACTATAAAAAATTTTTCTAACATGTTTGTTACTCTCCGAAAAACCAAGACAAAAATCAAGCATGATTTGGAACACCAATCACCTGCTTCAAAGTAGAGCGCAAACGAGAAGCCAACACTTTAAAAATTGGCATTAGTGCGTCAGGGTTATTTTTCGTCAGCGAGTTGAACGCTTCCTTGGTTAGCACCTTGACCGTGCAGTTTTCCAAGGCGGTCACTGTGGCCGATCGAGGCAAACCATCAATCAACCCCAATTCTCCAAAAATATCATTTTCTTTGAGTCGACCCAGAACCTGTTTATTGTTTTGATTATTGGTCTTTGATACTTCCAAACTACCAGCCTCAACAATATAGGCACAATCCCCCAGGTCGCCTTCTTCGATAACTTTAGTATTAGGCTTGAAATAAAGTCTTTTCATAAATAATCTACCTCCTCTTTCTACTACAATTGCTTAAACCAAAAAAATACTTATTTTAAACTAAATCCGCTGATACCTTTCTGATCGGACGAAGACCCACTCTTAACGGAGTTAGAATTTTCTGAGGTGCTAAAAAGTACCATTACACCGATGATGGAAATAGCTCCGAAAATTGCCTTCCATGGAAATGATTTTGATCCGTTAATACTTTTTCTTGCGCTCATGTGCCACCTCTTAGTGTAAGTTAAATATTAAAAAAAGTAATTCACTAGAAGGTATTGCACAGGTTGTACCATTTTTTATAATAATATAGATAAACTTACAAATACGTTTATTTATAATAGTTTATAGATTTATATCCGGTAGGTAAATTGCGTTAGAACATAATTATTCTCAGAATGAAAATATTTATCTCATACTGAGACTATTGCTAGTCAATTTGATACTTTTTTATTTTTCTATAGCAAGTAGCTCGGCTAATGCCCAAGGATTTGGCTACCTGTTCAACATTTCCGCCAGCGATTTTTAAGGCTTCAACAAGAGCGTTTTTTTCCATTTCTTGAATGGTTGCTGCAGTTGTTACTGGAGTTTGAGGCCTGGAAGTGGCAAAAACTTCGGTAGCTTCAGGGGTGGGCTGGTTTAAACTATGGTCTTGAATAATAGAATCAGGAGCGCTGTGTTTTTGAATCTCGATGGGCAAATTTTCAATTTCTATGGTTTCGCTTTGAGTTGCCACCATAGCTCGGTAGATTATGTTTTCTAATTGACGTACGTTACCCCGCCAATCGTATTTCATAAGGGCTTCCATCACCAAAGAAGAAACACTGGTAATTATTTTGGGCATTTCATTTTTATATTTTTTAAGAAAATGATTCACCAGAAGAGGAATGTCCTCCTTTCTCTCCCTTAGTGTAGGCATGGTGATGGGGTATACAACCAAACGATAATAAAGATCCTCGCGAAATTTGCCACTTGCTACGGCTTGTTCCAACTTGCGGTTTGTAGCAGATATAATACGAAGATCAACGCTTATCTTTTTATTACCCCCTACGCGTTCAAAAGTTTTATCCTGCAAAAAACGAAGAAGTTTAACCTGCATTTCCTGTGACATCTCCCCTACTTCATCTAGGAACAAGGAGCCGTTGTTTGCGTATTCCAATTTACCAACCCTTGAGTAATCAGCCCCTGTGAAAGATCCCTTTTCATGTCCAAAAAATTCACTTTCTTGCAGCAACTCTGGAATAGCCCCACAATTGATGGCAATAAAAGGTCCCTTCTTATAAGCACTGCCATAGTGAACGGCTTTAGCTACTAATTCTTTGCCTGTCCCACTCTCCCCTTCAATAAACACATTGATATTAATTTCAGCCACTTCTTCAATTTGTGTGAACACACGTTGTATTGCCGCACTTTGACCAACAATATTTTTGTAAACATGCGTCTTTTGCATCTCCCCTCGAAGCCGATCAATTTTATGAATCATCGTATGCATCTCGATGGCGCGTTGAATATTGGTGATGAATTGCATTTTTTCAATCGGTTTGACCATATAATCAAAAGCACCTAATTTCATTGCTTCCACTGCCGAATCGAGCTCACCGTTTTCTGTCATAACCATGATAGGAATATCTCGATTTGCAAGTCGTAGTCGTTTTAAAAATTCCAACCCCAAAAGTCCAGAAGATCCAGCAGTATTCATATCCAAACAAACCGCCGATGGACTTTGATCAATTGTATTCAAACATAATTCAGTATCCTCAAACGTCTTTGTCTGAAAATCTATTTCTTGAAGCCACCCGGTCACTTTTTTGCAAAGAGCACCATTTTGATCCACTATGAATACAAGTTCGTCAGCCACTGAATTATTTCTTACCCTTACGTAAATGTTTATAAATCAACTAGTAATTATTGAGTACAGTTCAAAGAGCTATGATATCCCATATCCTTCGCTAATTGCTTATATCCAAAAATAATTTTGTTATCTTTTTTTTCTGGGTAATCTTTACAGTCTGGCCACCAGTATATTTTGCTCTCTGGGTCTCCTATGATTCCATAATTTAATATCAGGTCATAGTCCATTTGATTTACCGTAGCTGGTGGGACAGAATATATCTTTTCCCGACGAAACTGCCATGGAGGGGTGGGCGATGGCTCGACCCAAAATCCTAACCTTTGTTTCCAAGCTTCATATTGTAAACGTTCGAAAGTAGCGCTAGGGGATGGATTTACTCGATAGTACCAAGCCAACCCGTTCCGAACCAGTTCCTCATTAAGCACTTTTCCCTGAGGCAAAACTACAGAACCTATCAAGCGTCCGTAAAAGTCTGTCGCATCATATTCAAGTTGAATCTCTTTTCCATAGACCTGGGTTTCTGTGAACTCTTTAGCCTTGAGCCCAAAGGGTTGTTTAGGTTCAGGGGTATCTATATCCGATAACCGAACCTTGTAGAGCTTTTCCTCTGGGGGGATTGATTTTATAGTAAAGGTATCGCCCTGATGGACAGTAACCAACGTACCCGTAATTGTGAAGGCGGAGACTTTGGTCGACAATAACGCCAGTACTATAGCTAAACTAATTTTCATTCTAACCATAATCTAACCTGAAATTAATTTTTCATAAAATCAGTATCGTTATTTTTCCCAGAGAATTTAGCAAGCACTGTAGCACTTTGTCCTAAAAATAAGAACTTAACCTTTTGGTTTGTATAACTAAAATGATGCCTCAGAATATACCCAGTGCTAAAGTGTAGACTTTGGAAACCTGTTGGTCATCCATTTGTTTATTGATTATGAAAATAAAAAGGGCTGCTCCCCCTTAAGAGGGTAGCAGCCCTTTTTATTTTTGGCTCCGGTGACTGGACTCGAACCAGTAACAACTCGATTAACAGTCGAGTGCGCTACCATTGCGCCACACCGGAA
>JAPYPK010000036.1 GCA_029937655.1 Nitrospinaceae bacterium | reverse complement strand
CCCTTGGTGGAGGCTTAATTTTAGTACGGTAATCCTCTCCCTCCATTTTTATAAAATCACACATTTGGGATAATCTTGAAAAAATACGGTCACCCACTTTTTCCTCCAGACTCGGTTTTTGAAAAGATATAGTCCGCCCATTTGTGTCGGTAGACCCACCTTGATCAGAATAGTTTGTCGTGAATAATGTGACCTTGTCCGCTGCATTATAGCGGGACGATATGAATTGATCCAAGATGGTTTGCTCCCACTCGTTATTTCGGCCCTTAGCTAATTCATCAATAACTAGTACTTTCGATTTGAGATAAGGTTCAATCAATGACATTTCCGACTGATCATGCGAGTATCCATGACGAATATCGGATAACAATTGGAAAAAATCCACGAACTTTCCATCAACTTCCTCTTCCAGAATAATTTGTTTTAAAATCGAAACCACCAGATGAGTTTTTCCTAACCCTGGACCCCCCATAAAAAGAAGACCCCGACAAGGCTGTGTAGGTGTTGCATGAAAGTCCTCTAAAAAATCTTTGGCTCGTGAGAAGGCTTTTTTATTTTGTAAACCAATTGGCTGATAACCTTCGAACGTTGCGTTGGAAAATTTCCCCGGGATACCAGAGTCATTAAGTAATCGTAAACGTTTCCTCAAAGGGAAACAGAAACTACAATCGGCAAGAAAAGCCATCCCCTTATCATCCTGACGGAAAGTCCGACCTTCGCCATCACATTCTTGACAAAGAAAGCATGAGCATAATTCTGCCCGAAGTTTCCCCTCATGGTTTGACAGATTATATTTCGTGTCACTGCACTTTGGGCAATCCTTAGGCTGTGTTTTTATACTAGGCATTTAAACTTTTTCTCATTTTTTATTTATTTCCTCCTGAATCTCTTGTTCAATAAGCGCTTTAATTTGTATAAGGGAAGTTTTTTCACTTCGCCTGTTGCTTTGTTTTCCAAAACGAGAATAGCTAGTTTCGATGGCTCTGCAAATCAATTCAACGGGAACGTTTCGTGATTCCCATTCGCCAATTAACTGGTAATCGTTAGCTGACAGGGCCAAACCAGAACCTTTTAAAGAAAGAAAAAATTGCTCGACGATTGCAAAATAATTCAACTAATCTAACCTCTAAAGCACACACGGATTTTGTTCAAGATTTAATGTCCAGAATTGTTCCAATGGTTTCATCGGCTATCACTGCAAGCTCAGCGTTCGCGGTAAACGCTGCCTGAGCTGCCATCTGGTTCACTATCTCTGTTGAGATATTAACCTTTGATAGTTCTGTTGCGTTAACGTCCAGTCGGCTTTCCGGTTTATTACCGGCTGTAGCCTTATTTATTCCGAGGCCAAGATCCTTTAAATTAGCTAAATTGTTGGCGCTATTTTGCAACTTTTGCGCTGAGGCTACCAGTCCCGAAAGTGCATTGAACATACTATTGATCAAAATAAGTCTCCTTGGGAGGTTCTTGGTAGTAACATTATTTTCAAACGGTTAATTTCAATAACGGGCCCCTCTTCATCGTTGAGCCATATTACCCTTTTACCAATAAGGTTCAACGCAAAGTTTTCCATGTTAGCAAAAACACGGCTAAACTTTTTATAACTTTCAATTTTTCAACTAGTTTAAAATCGAGTAACTACTGAAAAAAAAATTTATATTGCTGCAGCGGTAGGCAAGGTTTGAGTGGCCTTTTTTTGCCGCAAAGAAGCAAGCGAAAGGACCATCGCCGTTTCATCACAGTTTTCTTGATGTAAGCAAGCGTTGCAATCATTCCAAACTTTTTGGGGAAGTTTTTCTTTATCTATCGTGCTGAACCCTAGGCGCTTGAACATAGATACTGCATAAGTAAGCACGAACAACTCATCACAGTCGGTTGACATCGCTTCTTTAAGACTCACTTCTATCATCTTTGTACCTATTCCCTGTCCTGAATATCGAGGGTCCACACCCAATGATCGCAGTTCGATCAAACGTCCCCAGCCACTTTTTAGACTACAGACCCCTACAACCTGACTATTCTTTTCATAAACCCAAAAACTAGATATATTTCCCCTGATCTCATCAAGTGACCTAAATAGTACTTTCCCAGTTTCAGAAAAAAGACAAATCAGGTTCTGTATGGATGTTGCATCGCTATATTTTGCTTTCCGTATCATAAGTTATTGGTATTTTAATTTTTTAAAAGTGATTCTCAGGTTACACAATTAAGTGGCAACGCACCATGATTCCTAACCGTGGGAAAGGATTTCGACAAGACAGAAACCTGAGGGAGACAAAAGTAGTATCTAAAAAAAATGTGAATTAGTCAATCCAGATTCTAATTTATGCAGAGATTCTTTTTTCCTTAGAAACACCAGGATGATCCAACTGCAATCGGTCAATAAGCAAAATATTATCGATCGCTAATGCCAGCCGTTCTGCCATGCGTTCTAGATATTCGGTCCGTAATCCATTGTGAAAATGACGCGGCTTGGTAGCTCCAAGGGCAATGGCACCACAAACAGCACCTCGGTTGATGATGGGAACAATACATTCCGATTGAATATTTTTCATATCCCATGTCTTATCAAATACCTTTGAAGGGGTTTTAATTTCTGCATTTAGTACGGGTTTGGGCTTGCCAGTGAACCACGTATTGATGGTGACCTGATCTGTAAAATTCAACAACCCGTCAAGCCTTTTGCTAAACCTCTCCTCCAGTTTATGCTCCATGTAGTGATCCGCATCATCCACAAGATAAAGTAACGTATAAGGTATTTTAAACCGTAAAGTGATTGCTTCTACTAGCTTCGTAACCATCTGATCTAGCTTTGTGCTTTTCAGTATTAGGCGCTCAATTTCAAAAAGGTGTTGATAAATTTCTTCATTTGCACGGGAAACCTCGACAAACCATTCGAGTTTGCTTTGTAATTTTTCTTTATCTTCGTTCACGCGTTTAATAAGTCGGCCAGATATACTCAATGTATTAGACTGACGAATAGGAATATCCTGGTTATCTATTGATTTTATTTTCCCGAGTAGTTCGGGATAATCGTTAAAAAACTCAGGATGATCGTTCAAGTAAACTGCTATTTCGTCTTTGGTCATATGGCGAAACCTACCTAATTGATAAATGGATGAAGGGGGAGCTTATGGCACATACCGAATCTATCCTCATTTCGATGCAAATTGCAATCGACGAGAACATTCTAACACAGAGATTACTATATTTAAATCAAATACTTATAGAAATTTTGTTTTTGTGACCGGGGGTTTTCACAAAAAGTGAGAGCTTAACCTTGGGTAGTGTTTTGTGTTGAGGGTTCATCCTTGGGTGGAAGTGGTGGGCCCTTGTAGCCACAGGCGGTAATACCAATAAAAATTACCAATAAAATTATGCATTTACAAGAAGTTCTATCCATTACGCTTCTTAAATCTTTAATGTGGGTTGCGGCACTACTATAAACAGGGATTTATTTTTTGCGACTGATTGTAGACCTGTTTCTTAATTTTTTGTCGAGCCTTGCGATTTGAGCCACAACCTGCTTTTTAGCGGTTCCACCATATACGTTTTTCCTCTGTACGGAACTTGCCAGTGTAATGTACTCAAAAATATCTTTATCAAATCGTGGTGAAATATTTTTTAACTCTTGGAAAGTTATATTCTGCAGAGTTTTTCCACTGTCTATGCAATAGGCCACCGTTTGCCCAGTTATCTCATGCGCTAAACGAAACGGTACTCCTTTTTCGGCCAGATAATCTGCCATATCGGTCGCCGTGAGAAACCCTGAAATATCTACCCGATGCAATGGTATTTTCTTAAATCGTGCCGATTTTATCATCCCATTAAATATGGATAATGATATTTTAGCTGTATCTACTGTATCAAAAATTGGTTCTTTATCCTCTTGTAAATCTTTATTATACGCTAAAGGCAAGGATTTCATTAGTGTCAGTAAAGAAACCAAATTCCCGTAAACGCGCCCTGACTTTCCCCTAATCAATTCCGCCGCGTCAGGGTTTTTCTTTTGTGGCATTATACTACTACCCGTCGTGTAAGAATCTGATAACTCGAGCCAATCGAATTCACTGGAAGACCACAACACAATTTCCTCACAAAAACGACTTAAATGCATCATGAGTATCGCTATGGTCGAACAAAACTCAATGGCAAAATCTCGGTCACTCACCGCATCGATACTGTTGTTTGATCTTTCTGAAAAATGGAGCAGTTTGGCCGTATATTTTCTGTCAATGGGAAATCCTGTTCCTGCAAGCGCCGCCGAACCTAGAGGCATAATATTGATACGCTTCAACGTATCTTGCATCCGCTCTTGATCGCGAACCAACATTTCAATATAAGCTAGTAAATGATGCGCTAGCAATATGGGTTGCGCTTGTTGCATATGCGTAAAACCAGGGATTATCGTATCCGTATGTTTACGCGCTACTGACAGTAAGGTTTTCGCTAAAATAGTGATGAGTCGCACCACCTCTTCACCTTCATCTCGTAAATAAAGACGAAGATCAAGGCACACCTGGTCGTTACGACTCCGTGCCGTATGAAGTTTTCCGCCCACAGAACCTACCAGTTCGGTCAGGCGGCTTTCTATGTTCATATGGATATCTTCTAGTCGATCATTGCACTGAAATTTTCCTGATTCAAACTCTTTTAATATGCGCTTCAAACCCCCTATTATTTTTTTTGAATCGGTTTGGGAAATAATTTTGCATTTTGCCAGCATCTTGCAATGGGCGATACTTCCAGCAATATCATAAGCATAAAGTCGCCGATCAAAGGAAATAGATGCAGAAAACTCTTCCATCAATTTATCTGTAGATTGCTTGAATCTGCCGCTCCAAGGCTTTTTCATAAAGGTCGATCTCCGGGGTATATATTTTGTTTAACTTAAGGAAGCAGAGGTAAAAGTCAAGTGGCGGAAGCAGCTTGGGTGAGATCTAAACTATTATCCCACTTATCTTTAGCAACTATGTTGACTTTAGTTCCTATCGGTAAAACCTTACCAAGAAAGTGTAGATACCACTCTTGAATATTTGGACATCCCGCACTACCATTTCTCCAATCAAAATTCTTTTTATAAAATTCGTTCACTTTACCAGCGTTTACTCCATGTATCCCATAACTCCCGGGCACAGGGTTTCCTAATTTTTCTAACCCCATCCACCAATGGCCAATTTCATGATCAGGGTCTCCAAAAGGAATGGCACGAACCTTTATGCGACCGTTTATTTCCTCCTTCTTGTACCAGGTGGGTTTGTGCGAACGATTTTTAATCCTATAAATACCCACGGGGGTCTCTTCTCCCATGCGCCCAAATATAGCCCTGATCTGGAGAACTTCTTCATCCTCATAAAAAATCCGCATTATACCTTGTTGTACAACCCCAAGAACATACCACAACTTAGGATCATTCTTGTACCGTCCTATTTCTTTATTGTCATATTTTAGAATGTTGAGATCCTTCATTTTAATGTATCTAGTTTTAGGATCATTATAAATTTGTTTGAGAATATATTTTAGGTTTTCCGTAGTCTTATTGTTCAAAATCAGTTGATCCATAATTTTGTTGAGTTCTTCCTTATCTTCAGAGGATTTTTTTAATTTTTTGGTTACCATCTGAAGGCCCTGTTGAATTTTTTTCATTCCCTTGTTAGAAATCAACCCCACTTTATTTAGCCCGTCATTAAAAACTATCTCAACCTGTGCTCTAGTACCCGAACCTAAAACAAACGTGTATAGAATATATCCAGATAGGACTAAAATACCAAAGGCGTAAGCTATCTTCTTGATGGAGCGCTTTACATTACTTGACAATCGAAAACGCATGACTTCAAATTGGACCTGCTTTGATTTGCTCTCTAAGGAACCAAATTGTGCTTGGCTAAACTTGTAGAAAAGTTTACGTTCCAAGTCTGTATGCGTTTCATGACTGTCCTTTAGTTTATGAATAATATGCCAAAGAATTTCCCTCGTACGCTGGTCATAACTCCCGTATGGGTCCTTATTGGCGATTAGGTTAAACTCCGTAACCGTTAGGGTTTTTATTTGTTCGGTTATACTCATATGGTTTACAAAAAATTATGATTTGATTTTTATTATGACCAATCCAACAACGGATATGGAGCAATCGTAAATGCAAAACTGATTCTATGTTATCTGGAAATCATTGCATCACAAACTATTAATTGATTGCTGGTGGGTCAACTCGCACTACTTGCAATACGACCAAAGGGTAAACTAAAACCAAGTTTGGATTTCTTTTCTAAAGAGGAAATAATTTCTGCGTTGGAATATCTAAGAGTCGGGCAGAAAGAATTTGGATCCGTGATATTTTTTGCAATGGTATCCATTCGACTCGACAACGTTTTATCCTTATCATAAAATAGGGTTCCCCGGTTGTTAGTGATATTTACAACCTTGTGATTTGGGAGCATTCCAGTGATGTAAATGCGATCCTTGTATTTCTCATATTTATTTAGGGTCTCTAGATAGGTCCTCAATTGGTCAAGACACCAAGTGACTTCATTATTGTTCTGAGAACGGTTAAAAATAATACCCATCTTTTTAGTTTTTAAAGCCTGCTCAACTGCTTTCTCACCTTTTATGGTAATTAACCGGTCAACATAGGATTTATCCAAACCCGTCAAGTGCCCCTTTTTATAGTTGGCAAAAAAATCCTCATAATAATCTATGAATGTGTGTAGGGCGTCGATGCTACCTTTGACAGCTATGGTGTTGCTCACATCGAACACAAATAAAACTTGATCTATTGAATTCATTATAGACGACAGATGGTTAACTCCACCCGCCGGCGTATCCAATATTACATGTTTAAATTTTCCGCATACTTCTTGAATGAACTGTAAAAATAAGGCCAAAAATTCTGGTTCGTTTATACGCTGGCGATGACTCCTTTTCCCAAGAATGGGCACCTCTCCTCCAAGAATTGAAAAACCGTATTCCTTAATAAAAGAAATATACTCATCGATGTCTACTTGTCCACTTTCCTCATATTCACGTAAAATATTTTTAATTTTTTTAATATCGATGCATTTGAACAATTGGGTAACAACCCCTTTTTTTAAATCTGAAGGACGCTCAATATCTGCTCGCATCAAAAATAATTCGTGTACTTGATCCCCAAATTCAAACTCAGAATGATTAAATAATTCTTCATTCAGGTTTTTATATTTAGCAATGCTCTTTAGCAAACGAGGGTTGTCTTTGGGAATATTCCCTGCTTTATATTCTTGAAAAGGTACTAGTATTTGGTATAGGTCCTGTAGAAAACCAACTTGGTAAGTACGGTTAGCTAACACCTCAAATAAATTAAAAAATGTTTTTTGAGGGTGACTATGTAGGATGTCTGTAATAGTTGGTAACCTTAAATCTAGATCGAACAAACAAACCGGTTCTTTGGTTTTTGTTGAATGCAGTGCTTTAGTTAATGCGGCCGCTAAATTTATAGAAAGTGTGGTTTTCCCTACACCTCCTTTATGTCCAATAATCGCAATAACCGCCATTTAATTCTCTCTATTCCGGGTCTTTGGAGCCCCAGAAATAACAAGTGTGATTTCACCTTTTAATTTTTTTTCTTCAGCTTTAATAGCAAGCTCCCCTAAGGTTCCCCGGATCACTTCCTCGTGAATTTTAGTCAACTCTCTTGCTAAGGCTGCTTTACGCTCACCCATAACCTGATAAAGTTCGTTGAGGGTTTTTACAATTCTGTGTGGTGATTCGAAAAGGACGATGGTTCTTTTTTCTTGCGCTAACTCTGCGATTATTTTTTTACGTCCTTTTTTACGGGGCAGAAACCCTTCAAACACAAAACGGTTAACCGGCAAACCTGATACCGTGAGTGCACCCAATACTGCCGATGGGCCTGGAAGTGAAACCACAGGCACGCGTTCATCAAGTGCAACCTTTACTAAATAATAAAGGGGGTCTGAAACCCCAGGTGTGCCAGCGTCTGATACAAGCGCTAAGTCATGTCCCCCCTTAAGCCGAGCTATTAATCGATCAGATTTTTTTACTTGATTATAAGTGTTAAAGCTCGAAAGAGGCGTCTTGATATCATAATGTTTTAAAAGGATACCCGTCCGCCGAGTGTCCTCTGCGGCAATTAAGTCAACATCCCGGAGTAGCTCCAATGAACGATGAGTGACATCCTTTAAGTTACCTATTGGTGTACTTATGATGTATAAGGTACCTGTCTCCTCCACCTCTTTTGCCTTACCCATTTTGAATCATACTGAGCACTTTAAAAAAACAACTAAAAAATTATGCGGAGCACCTGCAAGAAAATAATTTGCCAGACCGATTAAACGTAATCTATGTTTTCTTCTCTACTAGATTAACGACTTTCTTGCTCTCGCCTCCTGTCATATTTAAGTGACCGTCAAGCACAGCACCTAATGCCATAGATAAAGCACGTGTCTGAACATCTCCTTTAATTTTACTTGCAGGATGCATTTCGATTGTTTTTGATGCTACCACCTTTCCAGCCAATTGCCCCTTGCAAACAAGAGTACCTACCTTTATATCTGCTTTCATATTGCCGGTCTCGCCTATAACGAGCGTATCGTTGGTGTTTACTTGGCCCTCAAACTGCCCATCAATCCGCACTGTACCTTCAAAAGTCAATGTTCCTTTAAATAATGCGTCTGAGCCTAAGTAAGCCTTGATTGGCAATTCTTCGTTTTTTTGCACCATGCTTATCTCCTGATAACTACAACAATAGTAAAAAATTAATTACCTATTATTTAAACAAATAATGTCCGGATACGCTCTAGATCATCATCTGAATAATATTTGATTAGGACTTGACCGCCTTTTTTGTTCGAAGTAATTTCGACTTTTGTTCCTAATTTTCGCTCTAATTCCATTTCTAATTTTTTAACAAAGATACCCTTGTGCGTTTTTGTGTTTTTCGTCGTATTTCCTTGCGGCAGCTTCCACCGGGTGACTTGGGCTTCTGTCTCCCGAACACTCAATGTATGGCGTATTATTTTTCTCCGAAAAGCGTCAATATCTTTTTCAGAACTCAAGCCCAAAAGTGCGCGTCCGTGTCCCATAGTCAACCTACCACCAATCATATCTTCCTTAACCTGACGAGGTAGTTTAAGAAGCCTTAATGCATTGGCTACTGCCTCCCGGCTTTTACCCATTCGTTGAGAAATTTTTTCCTGAGTGAGCCCGAAGTCTTTTGCTAACCGTTCGTAAGCCTCAGCTTCTTCAATGGGGTTAAGGTCCTGTCGGTTCAGATTTTCGATCAGCGCAAGTTCAAGAGATTCTGTATCCGTCACTTCACGGATGATGGACGGAATTTTTTTGAGTCCAGCTTTTTTGCTGGCCCGCCAGCGTCGCTCTCCAACGATCAGCTCATACCCTTTTGCATTCTTTTGGACTACAATAGGTTGCAGCACCCCGTGCTCTCGTATCGAACGTTCAAGTTCATTAAATTTTTCGTCATCAAAGTGTTGTCTGGGTTGCAAACGGTTTGGAACTATTTCATCAATTAATAGATCCACCGATCCGGTTGTATGTTCACTCTCGGACGTACCATTCTCAAAACTAGGAATTAAAGCTTCAATCCCCTTCCCCAAAGCTTTTCGATTCATATTGAAATTCTCTCTTCTCGTGTTGTATGCGATGATAGCATCAGATCATCTATTTTTTTGAAAAATCCCTGAGTTTATTTTCCTTTATCCATTCTTCATAAGCAATTTCCTGTGGTTCTGTTCTAGGAGAAATCATTTCGCCCTTTGTCCGCTTAATTACTTCCTGTGCTAATTCAACATACGCGTCAGAACCCTTTGATCTATTCGCATATAAAACGATTGGTTTCCCATGACTTGGGGCTTCGCTCAGACGGATATTCCTCGGAATAATAGTTTTCATTAGAAATTCACTAAAATAGTTCTTCACCTGATTTTCTACCTGACTCGTTAATAGAGTTCGGTTATCGTACATCGTAAGGAGTATGCCCTCTACTTTAAGATTGGGATTTATTGATTTTTTAATTAGTTGTAAGGTTTTTAGCAAGTGGCTCAGTCCCTGCAGAGAGTAATACTCGCACTGCATAGGGATAAGAACAGACTGTGACGCTGTCAGCGCATTAAGAGTGAGAAGGCCCAAGGAAGGGGGGCAATCTATAACAATAAATTCATATTCTTCATTCGCTCCATTTAAAGCCAAACTAAGAATTTTTTCCCTGTGATCCCTCTCAACTAACTCAATTTCAGCGCCAGCTAAATCTGCGCTCGAAGGAATAACTTTTAGGGTATCAATTTCTGTGGGATAAATAACCTGCTCAAGATAGGCGTCATCCGCTAATAATTCGTAAACTCCCTTTTGGTTTGCCCCAAGATTAACGCCAAGCCCACTTGAGGCATTACCCTGAGGATCCATATCAACGACGAGAATTTTCCTACCAGATAAGGCTAAACAAGCGGCAAGATTAACAGCTGTTGTAGTTTTCCCAACCCCACCTTTTTGATTCGCGACGCTGATTATTTTTCCCATAAACTGGTAACTTTCTTGAAAAACAAACTTTTTAGAGAAGATTAGCACACACTTTATATAGTTTCTAACTTTAAGTGCAATTGTTCCACGTGAAACACCAGCAATTTTTCTTATTGCAAACAAAGTTTCACTTGTTTCACGTGGAACAACCATTGAATCATTGTGTGAGGATACAAGTTTTAGGTAGAGTCTTGCTTAAAAAACATGATTTTAGAATGTGCGCTGCCTGACCGTTCAAAAAAAATCTCATTAATAGGCGAAAGTTGAAGGGAGTCCAGAAAATCGAGTTGAAACGAGTGGTCAAAACTAGTCTGCAAAATCAAACTACCGCCAGGACTTAAAAGACCCGCCCCTAATTGCAAGCTTAAGTGTGGGTCGAGTACATGCCGCAGGGTTACAAAATCATATTTCCCGACAAATTTTGGGAAATCTGTCACTCGCCCGTGAACACACTGAATTGTAGACAATTCAATGGAGCGAATAGCTGCTTTAAGGAAATTTGCCCTTTTTCGCTGGCTCTCAACTAGAACAACCTCCAACTGGGGGCGAATAATCTTAACGGGTATACCTGGAAAACCCGCCCCGCTCCCAATGTCTACCAACGACCCGGTTGGTGAAATTGCTCGAGCGTATTGAAGGGATTCATAAATATGTTTGTTTATGACCGATAATTCATTGCGTTCCGCAGTCAGGTTGATTTTTGCGTTCCAGCGTTTCCATTCCGTCAAATAAAGAATCAGTTGTTCAGCTGCTGACTCTGGTGAGGTATCTGAATCTAAATCAATTGAACCGTCACTTACAAGCTCAATTAGACGATTTTTCATAAAAAAGAGGGGTAGGGCTGATTGAAGTCAACCTAATTAATTTGCGGAACCAAGGACCCTGCGAAATTCCTCAGTTATCAGGGGAAGGATCTCCAGAGCATCTCCAACTATCCCATAGTCGGCCACAGAAAAAATGGGGGCGTTGGCATCTTTGTTGATCGCCACAATACACTTGGCTGCAGACATCCCGGCTAGATGTTGTACCGCACCTGAAATACCACAAGCTATATATAAATCGGGTTGAACCGTACGCCCTGTTTGGCCTATTTGGTTAGAATATTTTCTCCACCCATTATCCACTACAGGTCTGCTCGCACCTACAGCACCTTGAAGTACCTGAGCCAAATCCTCCAAAAGTTTGAAGTTTTCTGGCTGCTGCATACCCAACCCTCCAGAAACGATAACCCGTGCTTCTGTAACGTCCAGCTGGGTTCCTGCCTCCTTGACAACTTCTCGAATCTTAAGAACCAATTGATCGTCAGGAATTTTAAGATCCAGTAACTCCACTTTTCCTATCCGAGAAGTGTCTGGACTGGAGCCCCGAAAGATGTTTTTCCGCAAACTCAAAATATGGGGACCGGAACCTTGCAAGGTGAGATGAGAAATGGCTTTGCCGGCGTAGACCGGACGTCGAACCATAATTTCTCCCTGTTCCCCTGCCTCGATAGAAATACAATCCGTGGCCAAACCAACATTTAACTTGGCGGATAAAGAAGCCGCAAGTTCTTTTCCATGAGTTGTTGCCGCAAATAAAACCGCGTACGGTTTCTCTAAATTAACTAGGGGCTCAATGGCTAGAAGCGACTGCTCCAAAGTAACCGCTCTAAAAAGGGGGTTCTCGAGAATTTTTACATAGTCAGCGCCCCAATGAACAAGGGGATTTGCCTGAGCCTTCTCCAATCCAAGACACAAAGCGTCAACGGTACCCCCCAAAGAGTCTGCCAAAAGTCGAGCCGCATGAATCGTTTCAAAAGCAAAAGGTTTAATACCGGTTTTACTTGATTCAACTACCACCAAAATGCTCTTGGTTGTGCTCATGCGTTATTGTAGTCTCAAATTAAGAAATAAAGTCAAGTTGAACAAAGAAAAACAACTCTTGTGTCAATACGCAGCAAACTGTCAATCTTTTTAACGTATTATTACTGGCCCGCTTTGGCTAATATTAATACGCTGGGCAGGAATAATAACTTTTTGTCAGGAACTTAGTACTTACCAGGAGGGCGAAAAATCGGCAGGTCAAGTATCCACTCAACGTCCCAGACCTCGCCTACCGTACCAAGACCAAGTAAAAAGACATAAAGAATGAGAGCACCAAGACCTATTTCGCCCTTGTGCTTGGAACCAAAGCGCTTGATCTGCTGAAGTGGTTGGAAGGATTTTTCACGTTCGGGTTTGATAGTTTGCATAAAAAAATTTTAATTACATGCTCTTCAATTGATAATCACAAGTTTATTACAAACCAGTCTACACCACTTTTTCTTGTTCTCGCAAGATCTTTACCAATTGCATAACAGCATCGTTAGTAGGTCCATCAATTATTTTCCCTTTACCCTGTCGGTCTGGCAAGCTTAGCCGCGTTTGATTCAAAGTACCCGTTAGAACGCATCTTTCGTTTGGCACAAAGGTCAGTTCTTTGGCATCGATAATTTCTATTGCTTTTTTTTTGGAGGCCATAATTCCCTTAAGGGAAGGTAGGCGAGGTTGGTTTAATCCTTTCTGGCAGGTGAAAAGAACGGGCAGCGGAGATTCTATAATCTCGGATCCCCCTTCTATTTGTCTAGTAGCCACTACCTTGCTCCTGTCCTCTGAAAACTCAAGTTGAGTCAGAACAGTTATACAAGGAATCTGGAGGTAAACCGCAATTGCGGGTCCAATCTGCGCCATGTCATCATCAACTGCCTGTCTACCACAAAAAATAAGATCAAATCCAAGAAAAATGGCTGCTTGCCCTAATAAATAAGCAGTGGTCAAAGAGTCCACTTCGGCGAACAGGGGATCCAGTAAGTGCACTGCGCGATCTGCTCCCATTGCCAAACCAGCTCGCAGGGTGTCTCTAAAACACTCAGGCCCAAGGCTGACAAGAATAACCTCTGTATCAGGATTACGCTCGCGAATTCTCAATGCCTCTTCTAACGCAAACTCATCGTAGGGGTTCAATACCCTCGCCAAACCTGTTCCATCAACATCGTGGTCTTTAAGTTCAATTCGTGCGGCTGTATCGATAACTTGTTT
>JAPYPK010000035.1 GCA_029937655.1 Nitrospinaceae bacterium | reverse complement strand
CCATGTGTGACCTATGTACCGTGACTCGTAAAAGTGGGCTTGTAGCCTTGAGTAAGATGAAATTTGAGGAGGATTTTTTAAGGAAAGCCGCAAACCTAATCGCCGATGGTACCAAAGAAGACGTGATACGAGATGCGCTGACTATTGAGATTGATGCCATGAAGTCACGTCACGCGGTAATCCAAGACGTTTTTATGAAATTAGCCGCATATTCACCAGCCTTCGGTATGATCGGGACTTTGATCGGCCTGGTCCAGATGCTAGCCAATCTATCAGACCCCGCAGCAGTTGGACCCGCTATGGCGGTAGCGCTTTTAACCACTCTGTATGGAACTATGTTCGCAAATATGCTGTTCAATCCCATCGCAGCAAAGCTCCAATCTCGCACAATGTCAGAGGTAATGAACCTAGAAATTACATTTGAAGGGGCATGTGCCATTCTGGCTGAAGGTAATCCAATGACAGTATATGAGAAACTCTCATCTTTTATTCCTGGAAGAGAGAGGACACCTCTTGAAAAGAAAAAAAAGAAATAAAATAGACACAGAAAATATAAAAAGTTTTGATTGGCACGAGACAATTTTAAAATAATTAAATAGAAAACCACACCCAAAACTACCCCCATGGCTGAAGCGGACCCAACCCAAGAGAAGCTTAAAAAATACGAAAAAGCTGTAAAAAAACTCAAAGCAGCCAACGAGAAAGCAACCAAAGAACTGGCCGAGCAAAAAAATACTTTTGAGTCGGCGCTAGCGGAAAAATCTTCCCTGGTCGAATCTCTAAAAGCAGCGGCTGCAGGAGGTAAAGATGAAGGTGGAGGTGGGGATGAAGACGCGCTTAATGAAAAAATCGAGGAACAGGAAGAAAAAATCAAGGAAGGAGAAGAAAACGTAAAAAAACTTGAAGAGAAAGCAGTGCTTCAGGTGGCCGCCACCAAAGACAAGCTTGAAGCGCAGAAAGTTAAAATAGATGAAGAGTGGAAGAAAAAATTTGAAGAGGCGGCATTAAACGCCGACAAACCAAAAGAAAAGAAAAGTAGTGGTGAAGAAGTCCCAAATGATTACATTCCCGGCGGAGTCGAACCCTGGATGGCAACCTTTGCGGACATGGTTACTTTGCTGATGGTTTTTTTCGTGCTCTTTTACTCGGTTGAAAAAGATAATACGGAAAAATTTAAATCAGCTATCGATATGATGGTTGAAGAAGACGGCCCTGATGGGCTGGCTAAAATTATGAAGGTTATGGATTCGACTGAAGTAATGCAAAATCTTAAGGAAATGAGGGACGCGACACTAGCAGCTCAGGCAGAAGAAACTGAGGAGGATAGAATAGTTCTTCGAGTTCCGGGACTCAACTTATTTAAGAAAAAAAGCGCAAAGCTTACACCAGCAGCACGCCCGGTTCTTAATGAAATCGTTAAAATCATCAAAACAAAAGGAAAGAACCATAAAATTTTCATTCAGGGGCATACGGACGATGTGCCAATACATACCGCAAAATATGAATCAAACTGGGAACTCTCTGCAGTAAGAGCAACTGCTGTACTTCGGCATTTTTATGATAAAGGGATAGACCCTGAAAAATTAACAGCAACAGGCTACGCTGACACTTTTCCAATGGTACCGAACAACACAAAAGAAGGACGAGCCAAAAACGCGCGAATTGAATTTATACTAGAAAAAATACCTGGAGACAAAAAAACCAAAAAGAAAAAAGTAGATGCGGAGGCAAACCTAAGACCTAAAAAAGCGTAACAGCAAGTTACCACTATATCATTTTCTTATAAAATCTTAAATCAGGCAAACTAAAATCAGGAGGGTTGAATTTGACAAAAAAAAAGAATAAAGTGAGTTAGCATTGTTTGCCACAGATTGCCAATGGTTTCCGTTTAGAAACAGTCAAAAAAAAATTAAGCCATAAATAGGAGGATTGATTTTGTTCTGGAAAAAAAAGAAGGAAGAAAAAAAGATGTTTGAAGTCCCCGAGGGAAATAGAGGTTCGTATCGTGTTTACCCAACCGACGACGAGCCAATCCTAATCAAGCTTAAAGGAGGCAAAACGTCAAAAGCAGTTGACATCTGTGCGGGCGGAATTTCCTTCCCAAACGATAATCATGAAATAGGATCTACCCACGACTGCAAAATCAAATTGAGTCGTGACGTTGAACCTTTCGCGGCAAAGGTCATTATCCACAAAATTGATGACACCAACGTTTGCCGTTGCTCGATCACCGACACTAATGACGAGGAAGACGATTTGGTTCATCATTATGTTATGGGACGGCAAAGAGATGATATTGCATCCAAAAAAACTAAGTTTTAAATCTCTACCCCAGAAACCCAACTTTTCCACTGACCAGTTTTTCAACGTAACCTTATACTACTTGGTTACCCCCTCCTGGCAATTGAGCTGTTGAACTTTCTATGTCTGAACAAGAGCCTATTACTGCCGACTGGTCCCCCCTGGAAGTCAAGTTGCTGAACACGGTAGATATTTTCCACCATAAACCATCCATCATAAAAAAAGCGGAAACTAACCTCACCACACTTAAACAAGAGATCATAAAAACACTATCCGAGGCACCGCACCCCTGCCCTCCTGAATCGGATATAGTAAAAGGACAGATCGTGCGTGGAGAAAACCACAAGGGATTTCCGTTTATCTCCTTGGATATGCCGCAAATGTTTTCGAAGAACAAAATGTTTACTTATCGAACCTTGTTTTGGTGGGGTCATGAATTAATTTTTTCACTCATTCTCAAACAGGAAAACCAGGCTCCGCTAATCGAAAAGTTGATACAATTAAAAGAACATCCCGAATGGAAAGATATTCAATTAGCAACCGCCCCTACTCCCTGGGAATGGGAGAAGGATATCAAAAATTTTATTCCCCTCTTCGGAGCCTCTGAAATGCAAATAAGAGACACCATCAATTCTATAAAATATATAAAGCTATGTCGTTTCTATTCGTTGGCGAGCCCTGAATTTCCCGAGTTGAATTGGGCAGATGCGGGTTTAGCTACCTGGAAAACTCTCTCTAGAATTTGTGTTGATTGAAATCAGACTGGCCATAACCCTATATTTATTCACCTTTATCATCCATGGCAACGCTAACACCTGAAGAAGCCTTAAATTATCTCTACAGCTTAATCCCAAAAGGAATCAAGCTTGGGTTAGAAAATATTTCTACTGTCCTGAATGGGTTAGGCAACCCTCAACTAAATACTCCAACAATCCATATAGCGGGGACCAACGGTAAAGGGTCCACCGCAGCTTTTTGTGAATCAATTCTCCGCAATGCAGGCTACAAAGTCGGACTGTACACATCTCCACATTTGAATCATTTTGGTGAGCGAATTCAAATAAATAGGATCCCCCTATCAGAAAATGAATTAATTCAGCTCGTAGCTAAAGTTAATCATGTTGTAGAAAACCTAAAAATACCCATTACATTTTTTGAGTTTGCCACCGCGATGGCATTTTTACATTTTGCCGAGCAAGAAACGGATATCAATGTAATAGAAGTGGGTATGGGTGGCCGTTTAGATGCTACTAGTCTTTGTAAGGGCGATATAACCATAATTACCTCCATAGCCAAGGATCACACCTCCTACCTTGGCACCAAGATTGAAGAAATTACCTTTGA
The DNA here is from genome assembly GCA_029937655.1 of Nitrospinaceae bacterium. GTDB lineage: Bacteria > Nitrospinota > Nitrospinia > Nitrospinales > VA-1 > Nitromaritima. Next base: position 10,165 of record JAPYPK010000035.1, on the reverse strand, counting down.
AAAAGCATCGGTTATCAAGGAAGGTGGTACGGTTTTTGCTATTAAAGGAACTAAAAAGGTGCATGAAGTAATCAAGAGTATATCAGACATAAAATCAGCGACTGCACAGTTTTTGGGGGAGCATTTTGTTCTTAAAAAGAACCCGGGCAAAAACTCCCCCTCACTTATTACATATCAGAACCCTAATGTCTGTTTGAAAGACCTCGAGATTTCTCTCGCAGGAGGTTTTCAGGCAAGCAATGCGGCTTTAGCTTTGTCAGCATGCTTGCATCATGCTCGTAAATCCGGAAAGGAGATTAGCGAACAATCTATCAGAACAAGCCTTAAAAACACTTCTTGGGCTGGGCGAATGGAGGTTATTTCATCGCGCCCCACTATACTTCTTGATATTGCGCACAACCCAGCAGCTGTCAAGGAAATGGCGAAATCTGCTCAAAAACTGTTCTCATATACAAGAGTTATTGTCATTTATGGGGCTATGAAAGACAAACAATCGGATGAAATGCTCCAAGAACTCACTAATTTTGCAGATCATTTTATTTTAGTACGCCCAAATCAAGAGCGAAGTGAAAACCCAACTCGATTCAAGAAGATTTTAAAAAAATATAATACCCCCTGCGAGGTGATAGAAAGCATCCCGAAGGCAATAAGAAAGGTAAAACAAACCGCTCTATCTGACGATATGGTTTGTATTACAGGCTCAATATTCACCGTAGGAGAGGCAAAGCATTACTTAGAAAATGAATCTGATTTTAAAACTACTATTTCTCCTTCCACTGGTCTTCACCTTAACGGGTGAGGTTTGCGCACAAGAAATCTCCAACCCTAATTCTAAGATTCCCGCTCCCAAAAATAACGACGCTATTCATATATCTGCAGATCACGTCATGCAAGGAACTAAAAAAGACAGCATAGTCGCTTGGGGTCGGGTCAAGGTGCAGCATAAAAACCAAACTTTGTGGGCAGACAAAATAATGATCAACAACAAAACAGGAATTGGTAAGGCACGAGGGCACGTTATTATTGAAGGAGAAGATGGAACTAGAATGAAGGCGAAGGAGACACTCTTCGACCTAAAATCAAAACAAGGAAAATTATACGAAAGTAAAATTATTTTATCTAACAAAGTTCGCTTAACGGCCAAGGAAATAGAAAATTTTTCCGCGAATCACTTAGCCTTAGAAGATGCCACTCTAACAACATGTGAAGGAGTTCTGCCAGCCTGGAAAATTGAAGCTAAGTCTATAGACATCAAAGCAGGTGACCGGGCTTTATTTCGCCAAGCGGTCTTCAAAATAAAAGATTTTCCAATTCTTTACATACCAATTGGGTATCTCCCAATGGACACGAAGAGAAAAAGTGGCTTCTTATTCCCAACTTTTGGCTGGAGCAAGATTGACGGGGTTTTGTTTGATCAAGATTATTTTTGGGCAATTAATCGATGGTCTGATGCAACCTTTAACACAAACCGCGTGTTAGGTGGATGGAAACATGGAGTCGATTATCGCTACGTCCGATCAAACAACATGCAAGGAAGAATCAGTGGAAGGCTCTATAAAGATAACCTGACCGGAGGCACCCTCTGGAAGGCGGGAGCCAGACACACCCAGGACCTCCCTAATAAATTCAAATTCAAGGGATCTCTTGACCTTGAAAGCCAACAAAGCCTGAACCGCGTTGTAAATAATAATATCGAACAACGAACACGCCGCAATACCGATTCTTATGCGTCGATCAACAAATCATGGGATAATAGTTCTCTCGATATCCTGACAAGATTTAAAGAAAGCACCAGCTATACCCAAGATGACACCCTCGGCGAACTACCTAAAATCACTTACAAGCTACAACAAACACAGATAGGGGATACTCCATTTTATTTTAATCTGGACACCAGTTCAGCCTGGTTTGTAACCGACCTTAAGACACAAACAGAGGAAGATTTTATGTTTAAGACCTCTCGTTTAGATCTTCACCCACAATTAACCATTCCATTGAGATTGACACCTTGGCTATCAATGACCTCAACCGTTGGAGCAAGGGAAACATTTTACGGAAGAGGTCTCACTACAAGTGGCTCTGAATATAAAAAACTCTCCGGCTTCACCCGTGAGTCTTTTGATTTTCGTTCTACCATACAAGGCCCAAAAGTTAATAAGATATATCATTTGGATAACTCCTCCGACAAAATTAAACACCTTTTAGAACCAAGGCTTACCTTTAATTATGTGCCTGACATAGACGAAAAGGACCGATTAAAAATCAAAGCCTTTGATGGGATAGATTCTATTGGTGCTCCGACCAACAGTATTACTTACGCATTTGGGCAACGACTTTTAAAAAAGTTCAAAACAGGCGCTAATCAATTTAAAACAAAACAGATTTTACGTTTCAACATATCCCAAACTTATAATATTCGGGAAGCTACCATGCAAAAACAACCTGGAGACGGCCGACTCCCCTTCTCCGACCTTTTTTTTGATTTTGATAGCCGACCTATGGAATCAATCATTTTAAATACTGACGCATCTTATAATTTCAATACTGACTTAATTAACACGTTTAATCTTGAAGCGGGGGTCAAGCCGGTGAAAAACCTTTGGGTGATTATGGAACGACGGTGGACAAGAGATGGACCTAGTTACATGCTCGGCACGCTTGACATGGCATTAAATCCGGGATGGAGAGTACAATATAGTGCACGTTATGACGAATCAGCTTCGACTTTTCGTGAAAATCAATTTAGCTTACTGTACGATAACCCCTGCAAGTGCTGGGGTTTTTCATTTGACATTATTGACCGAAATTTGGATGCGACTAATAACGACAGAAATGATCAGACTCAATTTTTATGGACTATAAGGCTTCGAGGGCTTGGTGATTTTGGGTCCAGAAGTAAGGGGAGATTTTTACATAGGGATTTTGATGACTCTTCCTTTCCAAGCACCATTAACTAAAGTATCCTGATTAATAAACTTACGCGAACAGCTCCTTACATGAAGTTTTCTGAAGAAATAGCAAAAATTTCCCTTAAGACAGGTGCCATACGACTTGAGGCTGAAACCCCATTTTTATGGGCATCGGGATATCGCATGCCCATATACAACGACAACAGGCTGCTATTGGGAAACGCAAAACACCGCCTGCTAATTGCTGAGGGGTTTAAAGATGTGATTAAAAGTAAAAAAGTTGACGTTGATGTTATCGCTGGGACAGCTACAGCCGGAATTCCTCCCGCCACAAGCTTAGCAAACTTGTTAGAAACCCCCTTAATTTATGTCCGCACACACCCAAAGGAGCATGGGATGAAAAATCAGATAGAAGGAATTTTACGCCAAAACCAAAATGTAGTCGTGGTAGAAGATCTTATATCAACCGGCGGAAGCGCTCTCAAAGCTGTCGCTGCAATCCGAGAGGCTGGCGGCAAAGTTGATCATTGCCTGAGTATTTTTAGCTACGGTTTTTCAAAAGCCACTGAGCAATTTAAAAATGCACGCTGTCAACTACATCACCTTTTAAATTTTGAAGAACTTATATTATTGGCAAAGAAAAACAAAGGTGTAAGCACCGAGCAGTTCTCCTTGTTAAAATCCTGGCACAGCGATCCATTCAATTGGGGTAGTAAAAACGGGTTTGCTGATTAAGAGAAATAGCCCCACCTATAATTTTATTTCCTTACCGCAGTCAGTAGGTTTCTCAAAGTAAAATGCACCAATAATATATTGACAGCCGTCATATATAATACTAATATTACCAGTCCTAAAAATCTCTTGAGCGCAGAAATATGAGCGATTCTTGGGATATCCACACGTAAAAACAGAACAAATAATAGTTAATAACATTTAAGTTATTGATAGATAATTAAATCATATTTCGCATTAAGTTTCGGGAGACAAAATCAGGATGGGTAAATTACAAGTAGGGCCAATCAGCATACTTCCCCCTTCAGCGACCATGCAGGGTATTTTCCAGCCTGAACACGGTTCAGGGATGCAATTAGTTGAAGGTGAACATATGCCAGAAGATCAGGCTATTGAGCATTGGGCAGTGCAAATGCTTACTCGAAGAAACCCAACTCTTTTTCCAGGGCCACTCATAGTTTGGGGATGGAATGAAGCAGCATGCCATAAAGCTACACTCAGTCTTGAGCTGCTAAAAGAGATTCCCGGATGTAATCTAATCCCCATGCCGGATTACCGCCCTATTTATCCCAAAATTGATCCAGAGGCAGTAATTAATCCATGTCATCCTAACCTTACAATTGATCATAATAAGATCGAGGTCTGTGCGTTAATTGGGATACATTGCCATTTTGCAAATATTACATTGAAAATGATTCGAGCCAATACGAATTGCTATACAACCGCACTTTGCCAGTATGACGGGCACGAAGACGCCCTTATCTCAATTCAAGATACAGACGGCTTGCAGATAGAAAAACTTATTGCTGCTGTGAAAAAAGTTAAAAAAGACGGCAATATAACTCCTTGGGCTCTAACTCCTGAAGGGAAGGAAGAGCTGGAAAGAATAGCGGAGATGAAAAGAAAGAATGCTGCCCCGTCCAAAGAAGATGCCACTTTATTTATGGCTGACTTGGAACAAGGCCTAGACGAAAACTCTGAATAAAAATATATAAAATTAAAAAAGCCAGCTCCTTTCAGGGAGTTGGCTTTTTTTATATCAACTGAAATTCAGCAAGTAAAAAATTAGAAAAATTATTTTTTCAAACTACGTAATTGCAGGTTTCTTCATATAAAGTATCTCTCTCCATCGGCGTACGCCCAGCTTCAATTATCATATCAGCAATCACATTCTTGTGAAATATTTGCCCCGTAACCCCTCCAGCAGCATGAATGATCTTCTCTTCCACTACCGTCCCATCCATATCATTAGTTCCAAAGCAAAGAGACATTTGAGCTATTGAAGGTGTAATCATAATCCAAAACGCTTTGACGTGCGGAAAGTTATCTAGCATAAGGCGTGATACCGCCAATGCCCTCAGATCTAACTGCCCAGGTGTACTATTAAGGTGACTGAGGTTTGTGTTTTCTGGATGAAATGCCAACGGTATGAAAGTCAAAAAACCATTTGTCTTATCCTGAAGTTCGCGTAAACGAATCAAATGATCCGTCCTATCTTCAGCATTTTCCACGTGACCATAGAGCATGGTAGCATTGCTTTTCATCCCCACAGAGTGAACGGTGCGGTGAACATCAAGCCACTCTTCTGCATTGGTTTTTTCAGAACAGATTTTTCTTCGAACTCGCTTAGCAAAAATTTCCGCACCACCCCCGGGGATAGAACCTAACCCTGCATTGTGTAATTCGATTAAAGTTTTCTCGAGCGATTTTTTAGCGAGTTGCGATAAGTACTGAAGTTCAACAGCGGTAAAGGCTTGAATATGAACACCAGGAAACCGACTCTTAAGACCGGAAATCATATCAAGGTAATATTGAAATGGGAGATCTGGATGCAACCCGCCTACAATATGAAATTCGCTGACCCGACCACCTTTATATAGTTCTGCATCCGAAAAAATTTCATCAAGAGTTTTCGTATACGCAGTTGGATCACCTTCCTTAACTCCAAACGCGCAAAACTGACAAGTGTTCACACAAACGTTAGTGTGATTAATATGCCGATTGTGAATAAAGTACGTATCGTTTCCGTGAATGCGCTCCCTAACAATATTTGCTAAGTATCCAACCCCTAAAAGATCAAAGGAGTTCCACAAAACAACACCATCATCGAAGGAGAGGCGTTCCTCAGCACGAATTTTTTCCTCAAGGGCCTGTAAATTTATATCTTCAAAATTAAAAAGCATAATAAACACTGACTAAATAAACATGAAACCAACACAATTAGAAAAGATTTTATAATATTGAGTTAAAGGCAAGAAAAGGTCGACTCAATCTCTTAAGATCGAAGAATTGTAGTACCTATTAATTAAAATGCAACCTATAAGGTTAATACCACGTACAATCTAAAACAACGAATACCAATAACAAAACACTTATAACCCCATTCACATTAAAAAAGGCTACGTTCACATTTGACAAATCATCTGCTTTTACTAGCGAATGTTCGTAAAATAAAAGTCCGGACGTGAGGAGCACTCCAAACAAATAAAGGCCACCTAAACCTGGAATAAAAAGTAACAAAAGAAGAAAAAGTATCATTACGCAATGCGAAGCAAAAGCAAGTTTTAAAGCATTTTCGACACCAAGTTTCTGTGGAATAGAATGAAGGTTATTGTTCTTATCGAAATCAACATCCATACAAGAATATATAATATCGAATCCAACTAACCAGAACACAACCGCTGCGCCGAGAATAAGGGATTCCATCGAAATTTCTTCTCTAACAGCAACCCACGCTCCGACAGGTGCTATTGAGATCGCAATCCCTAACCATAAATGTGATAAGGATGTAAAACGCTTGGCAAGTGAATATCCAAAAATAATTCCCAAGGCAATAGGCGAAAGAACAAACGCCAGAGAATTTAACATAAAGGCAGAAAACAAGAAAACGGCCGAGGATACGATTAAAAAAAACCAATACTCTCTGACGGTCGCATTACCAGCGGGCAAGGCCCTGCCCTTGGTGCGCGGATTTAATCTATCGAGCTTTGAGTCAGCGATTCTATTGAACGCCATCGCTCCATTTCTAGCCCCAACCATGGCCATTAGAATCCACGCCAAAGTTCCCAACTCGGGGACACCTTCGGCCGCAAGAAAAGCGCTCATCACGGCAAATGGCAGGGCAAATACTGTATGCTGAACCTTAATATCAGTAAAAATTGTTTTGATTTTTTCAAAAAAACCCAACTGTACCCCTGGTAAATTTATGCAAAGAAAAAGGTGGTTTAAAAAGTAACCCACCCAAACACCCCAACTTATTACTAATTTTTGCTAATTTAAGTATCACAATTTTTGTTTTATCATGACGAGAAAACAATCAAACGATACATCGCAATTAATATGAAAAATTATAACCGACTTCTTATCTTACTCCTGCCATACAAAAAAACCCTGATTATCGGGAGTGTTTTTTTAATTGCGGCATCAGCAACAAACCTAGCAGTTCCACTTTACATACGCAATTTAGTCGATATCGTGATGGTCGAAAAAAATCTTAACCACTTAAATAGTGTTGCTATAGCTATAAGCGTTTTATTTCTAGTTCAACTGGTTTGTCAAACGATACACAACTACCTTTTTGATGTCACAGAAAAGCGAGTGATCGCGGATTTTCGAATAAAATTATTTGATCACCTTCATAAAATGTCCGTTAGTTATTTCGTTAAACGACGTACCGGGGAAATCATGTCCCGCATGACTAATGATGTAACCACAATCGAAAATATTGTAACCGACCTACCTGCAACCGTAATCCAACAATCTATACGATTGCTTGGTGGAACAATAATTATCATATATATGAATTGGAAGCTGACCTTTATGATTCTTGTCTTAGCTCCTGCCCTAGCCCTGTTTGCCAGAGTTTTTGGGCGCAAACTAAAAAAACTCTCAACAGAAATCCAGGACAAACTAGCAATCTCAACAACAATTTTGGAGGAAAACATATCTTGTTACCAGATAGTAAAATCCTTTGTGCGCGACCACCTGGAATCAAAGCGTTTTTCAAAAGCGATAGAAGAGAGCTTTAACTCAGCTCGCAAGCGAGTAGTCATCTCGGCTTTTTTTGGCCCGTCAATAGGGTTTATTGCGTTTAGCACATCGCTTGTTCTCTTATGGTACGGCGGGCGAGAGGTAATAATAGGTCAGATAAGTCCTGGAGAACTAATTGCCTTCATCCTTTACGCTACCATTATAGCTGGGCCCATGGGTAGCTTTGCAAGAATGTACACACGACTACAGGAAGGACTTGGAGCGAGCAAACGTCTATTTGAATTTCTTGATACTAAAAGCGAAGTTCAAAGCCTGCCAAATGCTCGAACCATGCCAAAAGTTTCCGGACGAATCGAATTTAACGCCACTCATTTTTATTACCAAAAAAACCGCGAAGTTATAAAGGATGTCTCGTTTACTGTAGAGCCTGGACAAACTGTAGCATTAGTGGGACCAAGCGGAGCAGGGAAAACCACATTAATAAGACTCCTACATAGATTTTATGACCCAACTCAGGGAGAGATACGCGTAGACGGAATACCCTTAAAAAACGTGGAACTATCCAGTTACTGGGAACAGATTGGCATCGTCCCTCAAGAAACCATTCTATTTGGTGGTTCGATTGAAATGAACATAAAGTACGCCAAGGAGGATGCCTCTGAAGAAGAAATAGTAGCAGCGGCAAAAGCAGCAAATGCGCATGCCTTCATCATGGAATGCCCAGACCAATACAAAACCATTGTTGGCGAAAAAGGTATTCGCCTTTCAGCGGGACAACGGCAACGCGTAGCCATTGCCAGAGCCATATTAAAAAACCCTAGCATTCTAATACTTGATGAGGCTACCTCTGCCCTTGATAATGAATCAGAAGTTTTAATTCAAGAAGCTTTGGAGCGATTGATGAAAAACAGAACTTCCATCGTCATAGCTCATCGGCTATCCACTATACATAACGCTGAAAAAATTCTTGTAATGGATGATGGGGCGATTATTGAATCAGGCGCTCACTCCGAGTTGATGAGACAAAAAGGGTTGTACCATCGGCTTTACACCCTAAAAAATCTAGAATTAGAATCAAGAAACCGCAAAGAAGTTGACGGGTATACTTAAGAGTGAAACAACCAATTGATTTACAACAACTAATTAATTAAAAAAACATGAAAAAAAATCTTGCTAAATTCACAAAAAGTTATATTATATCGAAAGTAATTTATTGGAAGGTTGCTTTTCGCGGTAAGAACCTTTATTTGAATTTTTAAAATTTTTAACTTAAGAATTCAAATAAGGGTTTTTCTTTCCTACGGAAATTATTCTCTAAATTCAGCATAGCAAAATATACCTATACAAGCGGGTCTTTGAGACCTGCTATGTAATGCTCTTTGAAATTTGAATAGGCGCTTTAATATAAGTTTGTGGGTCCTAGTAAATTTTTAAAAATAAGCAGAATCATCTGTTCAGTATAACAACTGGAGAGTTTGATCCTGGCTCAGAACGAACGCTGGTGGCGTGCTTAACACATGCAAGTCGAACGAGAAAGTTTCCTTCGGGAAATTAGTAAAGTGGCGCAAGGGTGAGTATCACGTGAATAATCTGCCCTCGAGATCGGGATAACATGGTGAAAACTATGCTAATACCGGATAAGACCACATTTCATAAGAAATGCGGTAAAAGGAGTCTCAATCTTCACTCGAGGATGAGTTCGCGCAACATTAGCTTGTTGGTGAGATAAAAGCTCACCAAGGCTACGATGTTTAGCCGGCCTGAGAGGGTGATCGGCCACACTGGAACTGAGACACGGTCCAGACTCCTACGGGAGGCAGCAGTGGGGAATATTGCGCAATGGGCGAAAGCCTGACGCAGCAACGCCGTGTGAGCGATGAAGGCTTTAGGGTCGTAAAGCTCTGTCAAATGGGAAGAATTTTGACGGTACCATTAGAGGAAGCCCCGGCTAACTCCGTGCCAGCAGCCGCGGTAATACGGAGGGGGCAAGCGTTGTTCGGAATTATTGGGCGTAAAGCGTATGTAGGCGGTTAAACAAGTCAGGCGTGCAAGCCCGTGGCTCAACCACGGAATTGCGTTTGAAACTGTTTAACTTGAGTACAGGAGAGGAAAGCGGAATTCCCAGTGTAGCGGTGAAATGCATTGATATTGGGAAGAACATCTGTGGCGAAGGCGGCTTTCTGGTCTGTTACTGACGCTGAGATACGAAAGCCAGGGTAGCGAACGGGATTAGATACCCCGGTAGTCCTGGCTGTAAACGATGGGCACTAGGTGCAGGAGGTATCGATCCCCTCTGTGCCGTAGCTAACGCGTTAAGTGCCCCGCCTGGGGAGTACGGTCGCAAGGCTGAAACTCAAAGGAATTGACGGGGGCCCGCACAAGCGGTGGAGCATGTGGTTTAATTCGACGCAACGCGAAGAACCTTACCTGAGCTTGACATGCACGGGAAATCCATAGAAATATGGCCCCTCTTCGGAGTCCGTGTGCAGGTGCTGCATGGCTGTCGTCAGCTCGTGTCGTGAGATGTTGGGTTA
>JAPYPK010000034.1 GCA_029937655.1 Nitrospinaceae bacterium | reverse complement strand
TACACCGCGGCAATTTTAAAGAAAGATAAAACTGCCACAGCGACATTAATGGATCGTGCAGCTGCAATCAAAGTGGCGCGTAAACTATGTAAAACTCAATCTGTATATAACCGTTTGCACTTTGTTAGTGGCGATTTTTTTGATGATGAACTTGGGGGGGGATACGATACAGTCCTCATGTCAAATATTATTCATATCTACAATGCTACAGAAAATAAAACTATATTTGAAAAAATAAATAAGGCACTTAAAAAAGGCGGACGTTTTGTTTTGTATGATCTTTTTTTAAATAATTCAAAAACAGGACCCTACGATGCAGCTCTATTTGCCATTACAATGCTTTTGTATACAAAAACTGGAAAGTCATACGCTTTTGGTGAAGTGGAGTCTTTATTAAGAAACGCGGGGTTTGCTCGCATTAAAAAAACTAAAATTGGAGATGGGTCCAGTATTGTTGAGGCAATAAAAATTTAACACAATTGGTTTTCCAAGTTTTTAAATCCATGAGTTAAGAAATCGATTGTTTTTGATAGTCTGATTATAAAAACTCGATCCCGTAAATTTTTCTTTTGAATGTGATCGCTTGCTAATGGTTTGCTTGCCGTATTATTTATTCTTTTTGTTTGTTGGCTCCACTCTACGAATGCCATATAATCATAACCCTGCATTATGGCAGTTGTAGTTTTGTCCTTGAGTAAATCCACATAAAAATATTCCATTTCTAAAACAAATTTCCGTTCGTCTATTAATTTTTTATTATCGACTAGATAATTGTCTTCAATTTTTTTTATAGAGTTTTTGATTTTATCAAATTTAACTAATTGTTTTCTGATTGAGTCCAAAAGGGACGTGTTTTTTGTCGGTAGTTTTATTTTTTTTAAATAATTATTAACTATGGGAAGCTTGTTTTTTTGACAGTGTTTAATTATGGCTTCTTTTAAAGATATGTTTATGGCACCCGGAATGTTTACACCTCCTTCAGTTGCATTTAAAATTCTACCAGTTTCGTTTATTTCTTTTATTAATTGATGCCTATAGGTTTCCATAGCTTTGGTTGTCTTTGATTTATGGTCAAATATATCTACTGTAGGAGTTATGGATTGAGTGTATCCTCTATACTTATTATATTCGAGCACTCCTAATGTCCTGTCCGCCCCTATGTTGTCTTGGTTTGCTTGGTTATAAAATGAATCGGTGCAATGCATGCGGTGACCTTCAAATGATAAATCCTGCCCCACAAGAATAATAGGTGCGCATCCCATGTGTTGAGCTAAATAATATGCTGCATGAGCTACAGATGAAATGTTGCCTAGGGTCCCTTTTTTTTCACTGTGATCAGTGATCCATTTCGCAAGTTCTATTTTACTATCCATCATAATTTTTCTCTTATTAAAAAGAGAGCATATCTCGGGAGGAATGCATGGGTCATAGATTAGCCATAAGTCTTCTGGAATCTCTTTAATATCAAATGACTGTATCGTATCTTCATTAGGGTCAATGGATATAACAAAGTCAGGTTTAATGCCATTTCTTAATAATGGCTTTAATGCAGTTGCAACTGTAATAACAAGGATTTGTTCTCTAACGCTTTTAATGAGTCCAATATTTTTATCAAGAGAGGGGCCTGCTGAAACTATTATAATTGGAATGCTAGGGAAGATATCTTTTGTTGCTACAATTCCAGGACTTTTGGTTATAGCTAGCCCGTTATTAAATATATTTTTGTAAAATTTTTGTGAGTATGCGGCTTGTGTATTTATATCAAGTTTGAACTTCTGATGTGCTTGTTTAATGGCTAGGTTTATTAGCTTGTAATAATCTCTTTCTAGATTAACTAGGGGCTTAAGGTCTATAGGTGTGTATCCGTGAATTGCTAGATTGGTGCGATCCTCATATAGAATTTGTTCAATTTTACTTGGGTCGGGATTTATGTGAATACTTACTCCTGGATTGCTTAAGGCCTCAGAAAAATTATTTTGAGAAAATGCTAAACGCACCAGGGTTGGATTTTTTTCAAATATAATTATTCGGTCTTGGGAGGACACTCTTTTATGAAGATCGTTTAGATGGTAACCCAACCCAAGTCCAATTAAAATATAATTTGAGCTTTCATCTGAATAGATAGAATCAATGAATTGAGCGGCTTCTTGTTTGGGATCGTACTTACTGTGAAGAGACTTTTTTGTCCCATCTGGGGAAATTCTTGATAAAGAGGCAATTCCTGATTTGGAGGTAGTTATATTATATTGATTATCGTTAGGCGCGTTTTTTATTAACGAACACAGTTCGGGTGATTTATGACTTAGTATTTTTAGGTTGTCTTTTAAAAAGTCTCGCATCTAATAAATTTTAGATCTTTCATAACATTTGGTTGCTTTTTATAAAGAACGCTTCTCAGTCTAATATCTCATCGGAAAAACATCTATTATTGTTTATTTATTGCTGAAAAATATAATAATTCCCAGTTAGCATATACACCTTGCTTGGTAAAACAGATGTCATCATAATCATTTATTAGTTGACGTAATATTTTCGGACTAGTCATTTGAGTGGGGGCTGACCCTATTTGCTGGAGATTTTTGAGTAGGCTTAAAGTACTAGGGAAAAAAGTTTTATGTGATTCTTTTGTGGATAAATTCACAGTAAAACCAGCCTCTTGGATCAATTTGCACCATTCGTTTTTTGATAGAAGTAAAGCGGGACTTTCTAGTGGAGTCACTTTCCTCAGTTCTGCAAGGGTGGATGGGCCAAAAGTGCTAAAAACCAAACTACCATTTTCCTTGATATAGGTCTTTAGCCTTCCTAATACAATCCGTGGATTTTTAAACCATTGAAATACCGCATTAGCAGCTATCATATCCACCATTTGAAATTTTAATATCTCAGCATTTCCAAGGATGATCTGAGAATAGGGTGGTAGGGAGATTTTTAGTCTCATGTGCTTAATCATTCCAGGTGAAATATCGTTAAGAAATATTTTTTTGGCTTGCTTGGCGAGTAGATACTTAGTAAACAAACCAGTGCCGCACCCAATTTCTAAAATTTGTTCAGGCGTATCGCTTGGAAGAAATGAAGCTAACTTTTCAGCCATTAATTTTTGTAGTTGAGCGTGATTATCATAAGTATGTGCATGCTTAGAAAAGTTCCGCCCAATTTTTTGGCTGATATTATTTTCATTTTTGTGTTTAATCATTGTATCTATAAACGGAATGAGAGCCTTAATTAATTGGCAGTATGGGGAGAGGAGATAGAGTCTATAAATATTGCAAAGCTATGCGTGAAACAGTCCTAGACTAGAAGACCTTCTTGAAAAATCATTGGTGCTTGTTATTTAGGATTGATTGAGTATCTTTGCTAACTTACTAAGCAGTAAGTCTGGTGCGTGTCCGGCCCCAGATACTATTTCGGTTTGTGGAATTAAATTTTTTAATTTCATGGCATCGAGAAAAACATCATTGTCTCCGACAATAACTTTAAAGTCGAATACCGAGTTTTTAGAAGCAATAACTGATTGAAGAAATTCTAACCCTTTTATTAGGATAGAACGGCTTGGTAAAGTTTTTAGAAGAATTCTAGGAAAAGGGATCTCGCAGTTGGCATAAAAATCTACCAATGGATTTTCGTTGTCGTTTCTTTTTAATAATTTTATAAGATAGTTTAGTTGCGTGGAAGTTGTTTTTCCGCCCATATCGTGTTCTTTTGTAAATGCAAGAATGGGGGCGAGAACCGCCTTAATAGATTTTTTTGGAAATAGCTCACGGTGCCGAAACATCCATAGACTACCCAAAGAATACCCTAAATATAGGTCGGCTGGTTTTTCATATAATTGTCTACGTGCCTCTTCCGTGTCAAATGGATTGGATGGATAGATTACATTTACCTCAGAATTTATAAAATATTTTTGTATCTGCTCAGAAAACCAATCCGTTGGAATTGCCCACCCTGAAACTGCAGTAATTCTCATTTTTTTGACCACTCCTTAACAATTGAAATTAATGGTTCCAATTTTTCTTTTGACAGCTCAGAGTTGAGTGATAAACGAATTCTTGAGCTACCTCGAGGAACAGTAGGGGGGCGAACTGCCCCCACTATAATATCTTTCTTTAAGAATAATGCTCGAAGTTTGAGGGTGTCATCGTTGTTCCCCGCAATAATTGGAATTATAGGGGTATTATGGTTCGTTTGTACATCTATATATTCAACCAGCCTACTTCTAAGCCAGCGGGATAATAGTTTTAATGATTCTCTTTTTTCATGTGCATTTCTGACTACGTCAATCGATGCCAATGCTACCCCTGCCTGGTGAGGTGATAAAAATGTAGAGTATATATATTCACCAGCTTTATTTGTCAGATACTCAATTATTGGCAATAAGTTTGTCAAGACATAAGCACCCATCCCTGCGAGCGATTTACCAAAAGTCCCAATTATAATATCTACTTCATTGGAAGTTCCAGTTTCTTCTGCTAATCCAGCTCCAGAGTTGCCAAAGATCCCTGTTCCGTGAGCTTCGTCGAGTATGAGAACAAAGGGGTATTTTTTTTTAAGCTCGACTAGTCGTTTTAAATCTGGGTAATCCCCATCCATACTAAATATACTTTCAGTAATTACAAATATTGTGTCGTAATTGTTTGTGTTATCGGATAGTAACTCTTCAAGGTGGCACAAATCTAAATGATTGTAGCGTTTAAATCTTGTGTACCCTCGGTTTAAGGCTTGGGCAATAGAGTGGTGAATAAACTTGTCTACTAAAATAAGATCATGTTTGCCCGGTAGGTTTTTTACTAAGGCCTGATTTGCCATAAATCCAGAATTAAATAACATTCCAAAATTTTTATGTTTCCAGCCTAGTAACTTATTAATTAACATTTGATGACATGGAAGAAACCCAGATAAGAGAGGTGAGGCACCGCTCCCTGTGCCATATTTGCGAGCTACAGTATCAGCAGTTTCTAACACTTGTTTGTTATAGCGAAGTAAAAAGTAATCATTTGTGGCTAAATTAAGGAAGTTTTTATTTAAAGCAAGTGGTTCCCTAAATAGATTTTCTGTGTGAAGATCTTTTAGCTCGTTTTTTAAACGTTCTTCAAATGATTTTGGCAAAAGAAAATTTTATTTATTGGTTTTAAGAAAGGTTGTTCGATTATGATATAAATTAAATTTTAAGTCAAAATGAACACTTTTGGTTAGGATCATCTAAATGCGGAAAATTAATGATTCAGGAAAAATATGGTTGCGAGGTTCTGTTAGGCCTGAATATGGAGTTAGGGTCGGTGATAACTACTTTGTTGTTGGAGAAGGCGATTCTCAATCAACTATTTATTCTATCTACGAAAATCATTTATTTGTAGCTCTTCATTACCCAGAAAAAAAAATAAGAATTTTTCGGCGATTCTCGTTGGATCTTATACCTAAATATAAGGGGACATTGTTTAATGGATTTAAGGAGACCAAACATGCTGACATAAAGGCTATTTCCTATCAAGATGAGGGTGTAGAGGAGCATGTTGGCGGGGAGAAAGATTGTTTTCTTAATGAAAATAGAGAAGTTGACCCAATAAAAATAATTGAATTAGCTGGTTGGGGATAAGAATCAATTATTTTTTGTATCGAATTAACCGGACAGCTTGGTGTTCTCTTTCTTCGGTATCTATGAAATCTAAATCTCCGGTTCTTAAATCTATTCGTAGGTGTTGACCAGTATTGTTTTTTTCAATAGACCATAGGTAAGATGAACAGTTCGTCAAAAATGAGGGTGCAATATGAATGTCATTCCCCTCCCAATCCTTCTGGATTAAATCTTTATTATATAGACCAAGCAAATCTTCTTTATTTGGGAGAGTCCAATCGGATTGCCCTCCTGCATAAACCTGATTCATCAATTGAGCATAATTTAGGCCTTCTTGTAGGTTGACCCACTTCCCTAAATCGCCATAAGAATCTTTTGGAAGCCACTCGTTACCATTTTCTGTGTCTTCGATTACCCCTCGAGGAGTATCTTTAAATCGATCTTTATCCATGTGTGACTCTAATGTAATGTGATATTAGTGAATCGGGGAATGTATCATTTTTGAAATGATTCTTCAAAGGTTTTTAGAAGTAGTGTGTGTATGTGTGTAGTCATAGAATTTGGGTTTATATCTTTAAGATGCCGGTGATTTATATTAGATACAGGTAAAACTTCTATTCCTGAGTTAGTTAGAAAAATTTCATCTGCTTCGTACAGGTCTTTTTCAGTTATTGCGGTCTCCTTAAAGGAAATATTATTTGTTCTACAAATATCTAATATAGAATTACGCATTATTCCACCGAGTACAAATTCATTCAAGCTTGGTGTTTTTAGTTGATTATTCTTGATAAGAAATATATTAGAAATTGTTCCTTCGGTGACATTATTATTGTTATCTAATAAAATTGCTTCAAAAAACCCTTCTTTGATTGCCTTCTCTCTTAACAGTATGTTTGATAGGTAGTTGCACGATTTTATCTGATCAGAGATTCCTTGGGTTCTAATGGCACTTTTTTTATATAACTTTATGCCAATACCTTTTTTGTAGACATTTTTAGAAATAACCTTTGTTGGCCTAACTAAAATTACAACTGTAGGGGGCGCGTTGTAATCAATATTTAATCCTGGATCATGTTCCCCACGGGTGATTGTAAGTCTAGCTATTGAATTTGACAATTTATTTAACTGTATTGTTCCATTAATAGCCGTTTGGATTTCATTTTTTGTCATAGGTAGATCGATGAAAATCGAGCGGGCAGAACGAAATAAACGATCTAGGTGACACTCCACCCTAAATATCTTTCCTGAGTATGAGCGCATTGTTTCAAATAAACCATCCCCGTATGTAAATCCTCTGTCTAAAACTGATATAGTAGCTTTATCTATGGGCCAAAAAAGTCCGTTAATGTATACGATAGGGGTTCGCATCAGATTCGACATGTGGGATCAGATAAAACTTCAATCATTGCTGCGGCCTTGGACAATGTTTCTTCATATTCATTATCAGGGTCTGAGTCAGCGACAATACCTGCTCCAACATTAAAAGAAGCTTCCCCATTTTTTATGAAAATTGTTCGAATCAAAATATTAAAATCCAATTGACGGCAAAAACCAATATACCCAAAAGAACCAGAATAGGGTCCTCTACTAGCAGGTTCTAGTTCATTGATGATTTCCATACAACGAATCTTTGGGCAACCAGTAATAGTCCCGCCAGGGAATAAGGACTTTATTAGTTCGTAGATAGTTACATTTGGGTTTAGTTTACCCTCAATATTAGAAACGATATGACTAACGTGAGAATACTGCTCAAGACACATTAACTCTGTCACATTGACTGACCCTGGTTGGCATACACGCCCCATGTCATTCCTCTCGAGATCAACAAGCATCAAATGCTCAGCACGCTCTTTTTCATTTAGCAATAACTCTTTGGTCAAGATGGCATCTTTTTTATCATCAGATCCTCTTGGACGAGTACCAGCTATAGGTCTAGTTTCTAACTTGTCATCTTTGACCTTTAAAAGGCGTTCTGGAGAGGAACTGATAATGGTGAAATTAGAAAATTTTAAAAAACCTGAAAAAGGTGCGGGATTGACATTGCGTAATTTAAGATAAAGATTTAATGGGTCACCATTAAACTCAGTGCTGAAACGTTGAGAAAGGTTCGCTTGATAGATATCACCATCACTAATATATGTTTTAGCTCTGCTAACTATTTTTTTATAATTATTTGGTGATAAATTTGACTTGAAATTAATTGAATTTGAGACTTCATAGTTCTTTTTTGCAGAACTTTTAGTTAAAGGTTTCGATAAGCTAAGTTCGATTTTTTTCCACATTCTATTTATTTCAACCGTGTATTGATCGTATTTTGATTTATCGGAACACGGTTCAGCCGCTATTATATATTTCAATTTATTTAAATTATGATCGTAGACAATTAGTCTGTCGACTTGCATGAAGTATGCGTCTGCCAATTCAAATTCATTAGATTTCCTTTTTGGGAGCATTTCGAATGAGTTGCCAGCTTCATAAGCTATATAACCGACCCAACCACCCCAGAAATGAGGGGAATATTTATAATTTGGTACGTTAGTTTCAAAGTTCAGCGCATTCCAACCATCCTCGACAGTTCCAATGATTTCTTCAGAATCTTCATTTAATTTAAACGATGAATACTCACTTTCAATTCGGACATAATTATTATTTGGAATACCCATAAATGAATATTCCGATGTATTTTGGGTCCCATTTTTACTTTCATAAAGAAAGGCTTTATTGTTTTCATAGAATAAGTTTTTAAACAGTATGGCTATATCAAATGGAGGTACTATTTTTTCTCCATGAATTGGTATTCGCTTGTTATTCACGAAAGATTCATGAAATTGATTAAACCTAGGGTAGATTTTCATTGCATCGCGGGCAAATATTTATTTGAAAAAATAATATAGGAACAAGTAGGGGAGAGGTAGAAATTTTATTCGTATCTTAAAGCATCTATAGGATTAAGGTTTGCCGCTTTTCTTGCTGGATAAAAACCAAAAAAAATTCCTATTCCAACGGAGAATCCAAACGCAAGCATTATGGATTGAGTTGAAATAATAGTATCCCATCCTCCAATTTTGGAAACAGTTCGTGAAATTATTATTCCAAGTAAGATTCCTAAACCTCCTCCAATAAAGCTGATAAGAACCGATTCAATAAGAAATTGCTCCATTATTTCACTTTTTTTAGCGCCAACGGCAATCCGTATACCAATTTCTTTTGTTCTCTCGGTAATTGAAACTAACATGATATTCATAATACCAATACCACCAACTAAAAGGGAAATAGCAGCAATTCCACCTAGCAAGTAAGTAAATGTCTTTGCAGCGTCCCCCCAACTATTAAGCCATTGAGATGAGTTTTGAACGTGAAAATCACTATCTTCGTCCGTATGAATACCATGCCTAATTCTAAGGAGTGAATCGATATCTTTCTTAATTACTTCTAAATCTTCCATTTGTCTTGCTTGTACATCAATAGATTGAATATGGTGGATACCAAATAGTCGTTTTTGCGCTGTTGTAACTGGAATAAATATTTGATCATCAGGATCAAACCAGCTAAGAGCTCCCTTTTGCTCAGTTGAACCAATTACAAGGTAGTTATTCCCATCAACTTTAATTTCTTTGCCTATTGCGTTTATATCACCAAATAAGTTTTTAACAACAGTTGAACCGATGACAGCAACTTTTCTGACTGACCGAACCTCTTCTTGATTAAAGTAACGCCCTCGCTCGATAGTAAAATTAGAGAGTTGTAGGTATTTTTCGCCAGTGCCTCTTACAGTTGTGTTGGTATTTTTACTTCCGTGTTTTAGTTGCGCTGAGCGATATACTTGTGCTGCTACTCCAGTAATAAGTGGAATATTTATTTCTATTGCTTTGGCATCAGAAAACTTTAAAGTTTTCACCCTATCAGATGAAACGTGTCTATTTTTTTTTCTTCCAGGTTTAATCGTAATTATATTCGTCCCAAATTTTTCTATAGTGTTTAATGTTTGTTGTCGGGCACCTTCACCAATAGAGATCATAGAAATAACAGATGCAACACCTATAATCATTCCAAGGGCAGTAAGAAATGTACGCATTGTGTTTGCTATAAGGCTTCGCAACGCCATCTTAAAGAGATCCAATATAAGCATCAGGTGGCGAGCTCCATTGTTCTGATATCTCGATCTATATTTCCATCTACCATTTCAATTGTTCGCCTTGTCAAGGTAGCAACATCTCTCTCATGCGTTACGATAATTATTGTAGTCCCTTCATTATTAAGCCTAGAAAAAATACCCATGATATCCTTGCCAGTTTGCGTGTCAAGATTGCCTGTTGGTTCATCTGCCAAAACAATTGCTGGTTTGTTTACAATAGCCCTAGCAATAGCGACTCGTTGGCGTTCTCCACCAGAAAGCTCATTTGGTCTATGTTTAGCTCTCTCGGAAAGACCAACCTTCTTTAATGATTCTAGTGCGATTTCTCGAGAATTTTTGGTTCTTCCGTATATAAGGGGAAGTTCTACATTTTCCAAAGCAGAAGCACGTGGTAGTAAATTAAAATTCTGAAAAACAAATCCTATTCGTTTATTGCGAACTTCTGCCAATTGATTTGGTTTTAATGATTTGATGTTAAAGTTCTCGAGGAGATATGTTCCAGAGGAGGGTAGATCGAGGCAACCTAGCAAATTTAATAAAGTAGATTTTCCACTTCCTGAAGGCCCTGTAATTGCCACAAACTCTCCTTTATTTATGCGAAAGCTTATATCAGTTATGGCATAAACAGGTACTTTCCCCAATAAATAGGTTTTGCTGAGGTTATTAATTTCAATCATCGCAGCTTATTTAGATCGAATCATCCAAAGTATCTTTTTTAGAGAGGACCCCTTGGTATTAGATTCTTTTGCTTCCTCAAGTAGTTTTTTCCAGTCTCCAATGATTACTTCCTGATCAGCGACAAGACCGGAAAGGATTTCTTTATGTATAGGTGTTTGAATCCCAGTTTTAACCTCTATCTCTTCGGGTAATTCATTTTTTAGTATAACCGCGTAGCTTTTATTTTCAGACAATCTAATCGCTTGCCTTGAAACATATAATGTGTTTTTTACTTTATTTGTTATGATGTCAACATTTGAACTCATCATGGGCTTTAAAATATTTTTCCCCTGATCTTTTATTTCAATTTTTACTTTAAAGATTGTAATACTGTTTTCTACAACACCTTTAGGTGCGATCCTTAAAACCTTTCCTTTAAATATTTTTCCGTAATAAGCGTCTGCGGTTACATCAACTTTTTGCCCTTCGCGAATATCCCCAATGTCTGTTTCATCAACATCAGCGATAATAAATATCCTTGACATATCAGCAATTTCTGCCAAAGCAGTTCCGCCGCTAACGTTGGAAACTCCTGAGGATATAATTTGACCTTCTTCAACTAATTTTTGGATTATTACACCAGAGATCGGAGCGTAGATATCTGTCTCTTCCAAGCGTTCTTTTGATTCATCAAGAGCTATCTGACGGCGGATAACTTCTGCCGCAGCCAACTCAACCTCATGCTCTTTCATTGCAATATCATGGATAGCATCTTTAGCTGCTTGATGTTTAGCTTTGGCTTGGGTTAAATTTTCTTGATTAACCTTAAAAGTGGTTACCGCTTTATCCAGGGTTTCTTGCGATATGTATTTTTTTTCGAAAAGCTCGTATTGCCTTTTTTTCTGGTATCTAGAGTCATCTAAATTTACTACAGCCTCTTCAACTTCAGAGGAAGATAACTTTAGATCGGTTTTATAGCGATGTTGTTGTAAAAGGAGGGCAGTCTTCGACTTTTTAAGACTGGCTTCACCACTTGTTAGGTCTGCATTTGCTTTAGCAACATTCCTTGTTTCATCGTTTTTATTGAGATGAAGCAACGGTCGGCCTTTTTTGATAGAGGCACCTTCCTCTAGTGGAAAATTGAGGATTTTGCCACTTGCTTTCGATTTAACTTCTACTTTAAAGTTTGGTTCAACAATGCCTTTTGCTGAAACTTTTACTATTAAGTCTCCTTTAAAAACTTTAACCTTCTTATATTCAATTTTAGATAGAGATTCTGAGTCACCGGCTTTGCCAGTAAGGGTATATGCCAAAATCAATAAAAGAGTGGATACACCAAGAAGGACTAAAGTTTTTTTCATGTGAGTTCTTTAGTCGTTAGCGTTACGTCGTGGTGCTTTAAAGTTGAGGCGATACTCTTGCGAAAAAGAATTCTTGATTGTTTGTAATCAATGATAGTTTTTATTTCATTGCTCTGTGCTTCTGCGAGATCTTCTTGGAACTTTAAAACGTTAAAGCTTGTCGACAATCCGACTTCAAACTTTTTTTCCTCAGCTTTTAATTTTTCTTCGGCAAGTTTTTTTGCAACCGTAGCGGCTTTGATTCTTTTGGAGTCAGTTTTTAATTGACGAGCAGATTCACGGACTTCTAGAATAATTTTTTTCTCAAGGTCTTTGATGCCCAAAATTAATTGAGCTTTTTCCAAACGGGAAGCGGATAACTTGCTCTTCGCAGATCTGTTACCTAGGGGATAGCTAAATTTAACTCCAAACTCCCAATCGTAGTAGTTTGTCGAGAGTGCATCAGTTAAAGAATTACCATAACTACCCCCGTAAGCACTTGTTCCTTGGAATGTCCCTGAGGTTATAGTGGTAGCTTCTCCACTCAATCCATTAATACCCAGACTACCCACTAAGTCAACTGATGGATAAATTTGATTTTCTTGGTATTTAACCAAAATATTTTTGTTTTCCAGATCTTTTTTTTTTGCAAGATAGTCAGGTCGGTTTGAAAGAGCCATTTTCACAATTTCATTAAAATCAAAATCCACAATTAGGACATTAGCTTTATTAGAAGGGTATATTGGACTAAGACCTTCGGGTGATGAAAAATCTATATTTAAAATATTTTTTAATTTATCTTGATTGTCATCTATTGAATCTTGTGCACTTAGCAGAAATTCTTCACGGGAAGCAACTTCAGATTCAGCTTGAAGAGTTTCGATTGGGGCCATTATTCCTACTAAAACCTGGGCTTTTACAAGTCTTTGGAAGTCTTTGGCTCGTTCAAGTGATTTTTGTTTAACTTCTAAATCTCCGAGAGTAAAAACAAAATCCCAGTAAATATTTTCAACCTCACTAACAGTTTCAATTACTTTAGTTTTGAATTCATGGTCAGATATATCTACTTCATTTTTTGCAATGTGGATATTGCGTTTATTTAGATCAATACCAAAGTTCTTTAATAAGGGTTGTGTTAGGCTCAATTGAAATTCAGAACTATAACTTGGGTTGAGTCCTGCTGTTGCACTGTTCGTTTTATTTCTATTATTTGTGAAATCAAATTGATAGTTTGCTCCTGTAACTAATTTCTGAGATAAGGATAGATCCCAATTATCATTATCATTTTCCATTCTATTCGGGGAACTGAAAGCACTCGCTAACTGTTGAGTCTTTCTTGATGTAGATAATTCAAGGCCAAGTGTTGTATCAAATTCTGAAAGACTTTCCATGATAGTCTCTTTTTTAACCTTTGAATTAAATGATTGAACTTTTATTGATACGTTATTTGAAAGTGCCCGAATGATGGCATCATTTAAGGATAGAACTATAGAGCCAGGGTGCTTTTTAAGAGAATCTATTGGAGTAAATAACCCCACTTTTGAAATTGAACTATCTGAGTCATTTTTATGTAAGGATGCGTCTAAAACTTTTGTATTTGGTATTTTTGCTGCACTTTCGGAAAGCTCAGTGGACATTAATGGTTTTGGTTTGATTAAATCTTTAATAGGGGAGGATAAAACCTCCACCTTGTCTTTAAACGTTTCTTCAGAAATTTTAAAAACATCTTCCGCATCCACAGAAAGTGTATTTATAACTAAAATAAAAAATAGTGCTGTCAGCTTTATCAAGAGAAACATTTTGCAACGACCCAAGAACGAGTTAGATATATACCGTCTATAATAAGACTGCAAAAACTAACTATCAATTAATCAATAGTTAACTTTTTTTAACCTATGTTTACTTTTTATTACATGAAATTTTTTAAAAAATAAAAATTAATTGTTCCCACGCAATACTATTACCCCACTTTCCTTTTTAACCTTTTCAAATAATCTGTATATATATAGAACTAAAAGGTTTATCGGGAAAATACGACTTTTTCTTGAATATTTCTTAGATTGTATAAGTTGCTGGTGTTGTGGTATAAGCTTATTCGATTCTATTTAATTTAAGCCTTTTTATATATTTTATATGGAAAATAC
>JAPYPK010000033.1 GCA_029937655.1 Nitrospinaceae bacterium | reverse complement strand
AAGAAATAAAAGATTTCTACGAAAAAAATAAAGGTCGTTTTGAGATCCCAGAGAGGGTTAAGGTCCAATATGTAAAAACTACCTCAAAAGATTATGAGAGCCTAATAGACATCCACAGTGAAGATATAGAAGATTACTACAACACTAAAATAGCAGACTTCAGGGTTCGAAAAATGTATAAGGCTGCTCATATACTCATACGACCTGAAACGAATGCCAACAACTCACAAGAATCTACAAAAAAAGCAGAAGAACTGGCAAAAGGTGAAGCAGATGGAATTTTGAAAAAGATTCGAAATGGAGCTAGCTTTAGCGAGTTGGCCAAAAAATATTCCGATGACCCTGTTTCAGGGGAAAATGGAGGAAGCCTTGGGGAATTTCCAGAAGGAATGATGGTTACTGAGTTTGAAAATGCATTAAAAAAGCTTAACCCAAAAGAAACAAGCGAACCTATAAAAACGTCTTTCGGTTTCCACATAATTCAACTTAACGAAGTGACCCCAGAAAGAATCAAACCGATAGAAGAAGTGAAAGAGGAAATAACAAAGAAAATCAAAGTGAATAAAACCCGCCAGAAAATGAGACGCGTCATTAAACACGTTTATCGCTCGGCCAAGGAAGACCAAGACTTGATAAGTGCCGCCCAAAAGAACAGCCTATCTACACAAACCACCCCATTTATTTCTAGAGAGAATCATGTTGTTCCAGAGATTGGAAGTAATCCCGAGTTTTTTAACCAGGCATTCTTACTGGGAGACAATAAAGTTGGGGAACCCGTAGTCACATTGGAATCCGCTTTTGTAATAAAAGTATTGAACCGAGAAAAACCATATATTCCAGAACTTAAAGATGTTGAGCAATTAGCCCGGTCAAAAGCTCAAGAAGAAAAAAATCACAATTTTTCAACAATAAAATCCGAGTCACTTGCTAAAAAAGTTTCCAATGGGACAGTTGACCTTGAGTCAGCCGCCAAGAATCTTGGACTTGGACTGAAGCACACTCCATTCTTTAACCGGGCCGACTCTATTCCAGGAATCGGTAACCTTCAAAAGGTAAAATCCAAAGCGTTTGAACTGGATAAGGGGAAGTCTGGATGGGTTCTTGTAAGGGATAACTATTACCTGATTCGCCTTCAGGACCGGCAAGAAGCAAGTGCCCCAGATATAGAAGATTCAAAAGAATTAAGAACAAGACTCAAACTAGAAAAAGGAGATGCTGCTTTTCAGGAGTGGATGAAAAACCTCAAAGAAAGATCTGAAATCCTGATAGACAAATCCCAACTTTAATTTTCACGCCAGGATTTTCGAGTAACGTCGATGGATTTTTAATACTTTATCCACGAGGCTTTCTATATCTTCCGCAATCACTCGAATCATCTCTTCTTTTCGCATACCACCTTTGTCAAAAATAATATCTGGAACAAACCCACATTTCCGAATGGAAGAAGCTGTCCCCCATTCCAAAGATGATCCCTCAATTGTTTTGATTTTTTTTGGCTCCATAGAACGATCAAAAGAAGCCAGAGTGAATTTTAAAGTCTTACACACCTTAATTAAATCAGAATTATATTTAATATTCATTACTGCTCGTTTAGAAGGATCAAATTGCATAACAGTCAAAACAATATCAGCAACGTGACGAGAGCCCCCAAAACGGGGCGGCGAGGGTATTAAAATATTCTTTCCGCACTTAACAATGCGGGCAGGAAAACCAATGACATCATCTATTGTACGTGCATTCTCTAACCCAAAACCAATATTGGATTGAACCTCTGGAATCAGTCCACCAACACAGTAATCCTTTAATACTTCAACAGCTCGAAAAACACGTTGAGACATATCATAACGCTCGGAATCTTGATAGAGGCCGGTTAAAGGTTCGACTTGCGGTACACCTTTCCCGGATTTAATAGCCCCCATAATTGCAAGGCCAATAAATTCCTTTGCTTCTTTCACTGCTGCAACAATATCCTTACCCTTTGCTAAACTTGCCGTGATTGCTGATGCTAAAGCGCAACCTGTCCCGTGAACATCACCCCCAGTCACACGATCTGCATTTAGACAAAGAGAGCGCTTCCCGTCAAAGAAAAAATCCTGAGGCTCACCTTTTAAATGCCCTCCCTTAATAAGGATATTTTTAGCACCCATTTTCACCAATACCCTGGCTGCCCGAATTCTGTCAGATGGTTGTCTAATCTTCACTCCTGACAAAATTTCAGTTTCCTTTAAATTAGGTGTTAACAAGAAAGTAACAGGCAAAAGTTCTTCCTTCATCACCTGAATTCCCAACTCCGACAACAATGATTTCCCTGACGATGAATATATAACAGGGTCTACAATAATTTTTTTAATTCGGTGACGGCGCAATACACGAACCACTGTTTCGACTATTGATTCGTTTCCCAACATGCCAGTTTTAACAGCACAAGGCTTTCCATCTCTAAAAATAGCTCTTAGTTGTTGTTCAACTACTTCGGGTGAAATATTATGAACACCCTCAACACCTAGTGTACTTTGTATGGTTATGGAAGTTGCAACCGATTTTCCACTGACCCCAAATGCTGAAAATGTTTTCAAATCTGCTTGGAGTCCCGCACCCCCACTTGGATCAAACCCAGCAACTGTTAAAGCGGTGCTAGTTGAAGTTTTCATAAAATTAAAAGATTGAAGGTAAAATTAAGAATCGGCACTCTAGCAGACCAGCGAATGAGATGGCAACACTTTAATTGAACTAGAAATTATAACTAGAGTGAGTGAATAAGTATACGAGATGAATTACCCGACAGTCACAGACTTCGCCAACGATCGCGGTTTGTCGACATTACGTTTGAGAGAAATAGCCGTAAAATAAGCTAACAATTGACCAATCACAAGCTGGACGAAAGGCGCAACAATAGGTTTTACATTTGGGAGGATAATTTCTTCGCTAAACAAATCCCTATTCTTGCTACCCTCATCAAAGTGGACGCCCAGAACAAACCCGGACCTAGCACGAATTTCTTCGACACTGTGAATTGTTGATTCATATAATTTTTTGTCAGAACGCGGAGGAATGAATACAATGGAATTCACATCCTGATCAATCATTGCCAGAGTCCCATGTTTTAAAAATCCACCAGGCATTCCCTCCGCATGTACATATGCAACCTCTTTCATCTTAAGAGCCGACTCTAGCGCAACCGGATAATAAATTCCTCGACCAAGATAAAGCCAGTTTTTTACCTTAGAGTAATTGTTGGCTATACGATGGATGAACCCTGACCGCTCATTCAATATATTCTGTATAACTTCTGGCAACTCACGAAGAGCAGTTATAGACGAATCGTATTCTCTTCTTTTTATTTTCTTTCTCTTGAGGCTCAATTTCAAAGCTAAAATCGTTAAGATAATCATCTGCGCAAATGCCGCCTTGGTACTGATAACACAAATTTCGGGACCGGATCCCTGAAGAATAACCTTGTCAACCAATCTAGAAATAGAAGACCCCATAACATTAACAACAGCTGCTGTCATAGCACCCTTAGACTTAGCAAACTTTAGAGCGCTAATAGTATCGAAGGTTTCCCCTGACTGGGAAAGGGTAAGTACGAGACTTTTGCTGTCAACTTTAGCCAGCAATGCAAATTCATCAGAACTGACCGCCGGGATAAAGCTGTCCGTAAGGGAGGAAAATAAGTACTCTGAAAACTTTGCCACATAAAATGTAGACCCCACCCCAACGAAATATGCCTTATCACTTACATCAATCATGTCAACCACCTCATTCATTAAATTGGAATCCAATTCCAAAGCAGTATTAATGGTCTGTGGTTGCTCATAGATTTCTTTGAGCATATAGTGAGGGTAGCCTGACTTTTTTGCCGTTTCGCTATCCCACTCAATTTTTGTAATAGGTTTAACGATTTCCTCTTGAGTTAAAAAATTTTTCACGACATAAGAATCTCTCGACAAAATGGCATATTCGTCATCTTCCATAATAATAGCGTTTTTCGTATAATCGATGAACGCGTTAAAATCTGATCCAACAAATTTTAATTCATCCCCAATCCCAAGCATCAGTGGTGATTCTCTTCTAGCACAAAAGATTTGATCCGGGTGGTGGGTAGAAATCATAGCTATGGCAAAAGTTCCCTCTAGAATATTTAATGTCTTAACTAATGCTTTCTCAACACTCTTGTGTTTTTTATAATACTTTTCCAACAAATGGGGAATCACTTCCGTATCCGTTTCAGAACGAAACACATGCCCTTCGCCTATCAAACCGTCCCGAAGAAAACGATAATTTGAGATAATCCCATTATGAACTAAAGCAAATGCTCCGTCACAAGATGTAAAAGGATGGGTGTTGTCACGAGTTACCGTGCCATGCGTGGCCCAGCGAGTATGAGCAATTCCTATTTTTCCTTTTGTGGCAAGAATATTTCCTTTGCGAAAAAACTCTTCTACTCCCCCAGTATTCTTCTGTACCATAAGGTTGCTTTTGTTCATCAAGGCAACTCCACAGGAATCATACCCCCGATACTCCAAGTTCCGAATCCCCTGAAACAAAACTTCCGAAATATTTTTCAACCCGACAACACCATTAATCCCACACATAGCTAACCTTATAATTACTTTTTATGTACTACCGAATAGCAGGCGGGAAGGATTTCCCCAGGTAAAACTACGGTTCCGGGTTGAATAGTATTCCCCGCACCTATAACCACACCATCACCAACAAATGCTCCTAGTTTTTTCATATTCGTGGGTAAGTTAGTTTTTCCATTTTTCACCTGTATTTTTTCCCAGTTTGTATTTCTATTTACAGTCATACAACCAGCACCTATATCAACATTTTCACCAATGACACTATCACCTATAAATGACAACCTTCCAATTCCTGATTTATCGAGTACCACGCAGTTTTTAAGCTCCACGCCATATCCAACGGAACAGTTACTACCAATCGAGGTATAACTTCGAATCAAGGAATTATTTCCAATGTAACTTCCTTTGCCTATCGAACAAGGACCTTCCAATACAGCCCCAGCTTTAATAACAACATTTTCTTCAATATTGACCACACCCTGCATTGTCACATTGGACTCCATAACAGCTGATTTGGCTATAGAAGATTTGCCCCATGAATCAAGAACAATTTTATTCGCTTGTAAAATCTCCCAAGGATAAACAATATCGAGCCACTCGTTTTCCCACATGGAGGCCATCAAGTCTCCCTCTTTAACCATCGTTTGTAAGGATTTTTCCATCGAAGCCTTATTTTTTTTCAGTAAAGCAAAGAAGGATTCCGGCAAAACAAAAACACCCGCCAGCACATAGTTGCCCAAATCGCTTCCCTTTGGCTTTTCTATAATCTTGGTTATTTTCATTTGGGCATTCAAAAAAACATTTCCAAAACTCTCATTTGAAGGTGGTAAGCAAATCGAAGCTACGGGGCACTTAAAAGAATGGAATGATTGCTGGGCTTTACTATAAATATTTTCGTCGGTTAAGGTATCTCCATAAATCAGAAGAAAATATTCACCTGGTGAAATTTTTTCTTTCACCTGAAGTATCGCATCACCAATACCCTTATTTTTTTCTTGCTCCAAGCAGTGAATATTCATTCCAGAATCTGATTTCTCTGCAACAAGTTCTTGTATTCTTTCCTTATGATGCCCTACTACTATATAAACATCATTGATTCCTGCATTTTTCAACTGGCACAAACTATTATCCAATAGCGTTTTGCCAGCAACCGAAATCATTGGGATGGGTCGGGTGTTTGAAAAAGGATTTAGATTAGAACCTTTGCCGGCGGCTAGGATGATAGCTTTCATTAAGACTTCGTCCTTGATGAAGTTTACTTAAGTGTAAGATATAATTTTTAGGAGGACTTAGTTTCGCCCATCAATATTTTTTCTGCTAGAGACAAGTCTTCTTGAGTATTAATTCCCAGAAGTTGCGTGTTATCTCTTATTTGTAGGGATTCAACTAAAAAACCATTATTCACTATGTACTCTATAGTATCGGTTAGATAATATTCTTTTTGAATATTATTATTACCAATCTCATCTAATGCCTTTAAAAACAAATGCTTGTCAAAACAGTAAACTCCCGAGTTGAATTCGTCAACTTTTTTTTCGTCTTCTGAAGCATCTTTACACTCGACGATTTTAGATACTGATCCTTGCTCGTCTCGGATTACTAAACCAAAGTCTTTTTTCTCTGAGGATTTTAGGGTTAAAACCGTGCAAGCAGATTTTTTTTCACGGTGCCTAGTAACAAGATCTACTAACGTTTGTGATTTAATAAGCGGCATATCACCACAAACCACCAAAACATCCCCTGAAAAATCGTGTAAAGCTAATTTTGCTTGCTGCGCAGCATGCCCCGTTCCAAGTTGCTCTTTCTGCTCAACGAATATCAACCCACGATTAGAAAACGATTCTTTAACTACTGCGGATTGGAACCCTACTACTAGGATAGAAAAATCTGGATTGAGGGGAACTAATGATTCCAATACATAATACAATAGAGGCTGGTTTTTTATTGGATGAAGAACCTTAGCTATGGGGGACTTCATCCGCGTGCCTTTTCCTGCTGCAAGTACAATAACTGCAAGGCCTTTTGAATTCATATTAATCAGAAAAAATTTTTCACTTTTAAAGTAATTTTTGGATACTAGCAATCTCACGACTTACAGGTCAAGTTACCTATATGCACCCACCAATAAGCATTTGAATTATAGGTTGATTCATAAAATTTGCTAGATTAATATGTTCTATAGAGGAAAAACAAATCAACACTCCTTAATATCCCCTTAAATCCTTTGTAAACGAATGAAAGTTGCTTTTACAACATTAGGATGTCGTACCAATCAGCATGACACTGCAGAGATGCAAGTTATTCTTGAAAAAGAAGGGTATGCAATAGTTAACTCATCCGAAACTGCAGATATATACGTTATCAACACATGCACTGTAACTGCACGAAGTGACTATAGTTCACGACTAGCTGTAAAAAAATCTTTAGCTATTAATGAAAATGCTACTGTCGTATTTACCGGTTGTTATGCTCAACTCAACCCCGAAGACTCGTCAAAGATGGAAGGACTTGATATTGTCCTTGGAAATGCAGACAAACTAAAAATCGCAGAAGTACTTAAGGCAAAACTAAAAAACGATTCACTACAAAAAGAATCCAGCCTTGCCGAGGTCTACATGTCGGATATTCATGCCGATCGAGAATTTCAAACTCTTCCTGTCACCCAGTTTCAAGGAAGGACAAAGGCGTTCATCAAAGTACAAACTGGGTGCGATGAAAGTTGTTCCTTCTGTACCGTTGTTCGAGCACGCGGATCATCTGCCAGTGATACAAGAGAAAATATACTTGATAATGTTCGGCATGCTATTGATGGAGGTTATAAGGAAATCACACTCACTGGAATCAATCTTGGTACTTGGGGAATGGATTTTCATTTAAAAGAGACTTTTTCTTCATTAGTTGAAGATATAGCCAACCTCAATGGCAACTTCCGGGTAAGGCTAAGCTCAATAAACCCCATGGAAATTGATGACCACCTCATTGAGCTTATCTCGCAACATGAAAAAATATGTCCACACCTCCATATTCCTCTACAAAGTGGCGACACTGAAGTACTTTCAAAAATGAGACGTAACTATAATGCCAAACAATATGAGCATATAGTGCGCCGCGCCTCTGAAAAAATTTCACCTCTTGGACTCGGCGCAGATGTGATTGTTGGGTTTCCAGGTGAAAGCGAAGTAAGTTTTGAGCATACTCGTAAGCTAATAGAAGAACTACCTTTTTCATATTTACATGTTTTTTCTTATTCACCGCGGTCCGGGACTGAAGCACATAATTTTAAGAATAATATTAAAAATATCACCAAAAAAGAACGTAATCTCATTCTTAATGATTTGGTAAAAGAAAAAGCTCAGCAGTTTTATAAAAGTTTTATTGGAAAAAAAGTTACAGTGCTCGTTGAAGAGCGTAAGCAAGCAGATGGCGTATTAAAAGGTTATTCCGAACACTATATCCCCGTTAGTATAGACGCTGAAGGTTTTTTGCAAAACCAACTAGTATCTGTCTTAATCACAGAAATACGAAAAAATAAACTTATTGGATGCCTCGAATCATAACCCCACTTTATTTTCATAATAACCGTTTTTGATGGCATAAATTTATGAGTGATATCAAAATAATTTGCCAGAACAAACGAGCCAGACACGAATATTTTATAGAGGACTCTTTAGAGTGCGGGTTAATGTTGCGAGGACCGGAAGTCAAATCACTACGAGACGGTAAAGCAAATCTGACTGACAGCTATGCCAGTGTTGAGAGAAGTGAGGTCTGGCTTAACAATTTTCACATCAACCCATATAGCCCGGCTCAACAATTCAACTTAAACCCCACCCGAAAAAGAAAACTATTATTAAATCGAAAAGAAATCAACAAGCTCATTGGTAGGGCACAGGAAAAAGGTTACACTCTGGTTCCTCTTAAGGTCTACTTTAGAAATGGGATCGCCAAAGTAGAACTGTCTATAGCTAAAGCAAAAAAACTACACGATAAACGCGCCAGCATTAAAAAACGGGAGGCAGTAAGAGAGATCGATAAAGCTATGAAAAGAGGCCGAGGTTAACCCTTGTCTAGATCATTCCATTTCTTACGCATATATTCGTCTTTGATCCAAAAATATAAAAAAAGAATTACCCAACCAACAGTGATAGCAATAACACTTTCTAGGAAGTTGCCATCCAATGCTCCTATCATGACCCAAAAAATGGAACCGACTAACCAAAATATAATAAAAATGGTGCGTAAACCTTTATTCCTTCCTTCCATACTATTCTCTAAGACAATTAATTTTTCTTTTAGCTCTTAAACTAATCTAAAAAAGACTTCTTCAAGCTATGCACATTTTATAGTAACGCTTAACCTAAATTTTCTTTCTTGTATTGAGTAGTAACAACCAAAATAACCCCACTAACCGCAACAATCCCCCCCAAGTAACCGTACCACCTAATATTCTCAACTGGAAGTGCTTCAACCCCAAGAGTGGTTAACATCCACATTCCACTCAAAGTAATCAGGGGGTTGAGTGTTATAAGTATGCTTATAATACTCAAGGGAATGCACTCTACAGCCTCAGCCAAAGCGCCGTACGCCAGCAAGGTATTTAATCCCAGAATAATGAGAAGCAGCCACCCGGTAATTTCTCCCTCAAAAAATTCGCCCCATTCTACTAGTGGAACCAATGCTACCATCGCAACAAAATATATAAGAAGATTGAGTGTTTGGGCGGAATATTTGACGCTCAACTTTTTTTGACAAATCATGTAAAAGACCCACACAACTGCCGCAAATACAATCCATCCATTTGCAATGGAATAGTTCAAATTGTCTGCTGCATTCCTTACTCTATCTAAATAGAAAAGGTAAAATCCACTCATTGCTATAATTATACCCACCAACTGCCTTAGCCTAATTGTTTCACGAAAAAGAACCACCCCGGCAATAACCAAAAAAACAGGCGCTAGTTGAATGATAATCGCTGCGTTAGAGGGACCACTAAAATGAATCCCTTGAGTCATGCCAAAATAATTCGCTGCCAATGCTAATCCTCCTAATACTCCTATTAAAGGTGGATTAAACAAAATCTCACAACCTGAACGAAATAAAAAAAGAAACCAAAATAGAATTAAAAATGAAAAGGCAAAACGGAACCAAACGATAGTTCCAGCAGAGTAGTAATCGAGAGCCAATTTAAGAAATATCGGTAACACCCCCCATAGAGAGAGTGTGACTGAAACCATTAAGATACCTCTCAAGTACGAATCAGAATGAAAGGTGGGTTTATTCAATTAAGGTTGGAAAATCGCTCAAGAATGGAAAGCCCTAAAGTTTGGCTTTTTTCAGGATGAAATTGGAATGCATAAATATTTTTGTGCTGGATTCCAGAAACGAACTCAATCCCATAATGGGTGACTGTGGCAACCATTTCTGGATCTTCAGGAACCACGTAGTAGGAATGTACAAAATAAAAATACGGGGAGTCTCCTACTCCTGCGAACAAAGGTGCGTTCTTTTTTACTTTAATCTGGTTCCAACCCATGTGAGGGATTTTAATTTGGGGACCTTTTCTCGTGTCTGAACTCCCATCAATGAATTTCACCACTTTCCCCGGAAGAATACCCAACCCGGGCACAGGTCCATATTCTTCACTTTCTTCAAAAAGGACTTGCAGACCAAGACAAATACCAAGAAATGGTTTTCCGCTATCAATAAACTTACGGATAGGATCAATAAGACTTAATTTGTTCAAATTAGCCATGCAGTCTTTGAAAGCACCTACGCCCGGCAACACAACGGAATCGGCACTAAGAATCAAGTCAGGATCGTGAGTCACAATCACCTTAGCCCCAACAAACTCTAGGGCTTTTTGTACAGAGCGAAGGTTCCCCATGCCGTAATCAATTACGGCGATCATCTATAACTTTCCCTTGGTGGATGGAACTTGATCCGTTCGGTTATCTAAAGAACAGGCTATATCAAGCGCGCGAGCAAATGATTTAAACAGAGCCTCAACAACATGGTGGAGGTTTTCCCAGTAAGGACAATTCATATGGAGGGTGATGCCGGCATTGGTAGCAAAAGCCTGAAAAAATTCAGGTACCAATTCTACATCAAACTCACCAATTTTAGATTTTGGAAGTGTCGCATTAAAGACAAAGTACCCACGTCCGCTAATATCGATAACTGTTTGAGCAAGTGCTTCATTAAGCGGTGCTTGAGTATCCGCAAAACGACGGATGCCTTTTTTATCACCCAGAGCCTTAGTAAAAGCTTCTCCGAGAGCAATTCCTACATCTTCCACAGTATGGTGATAGTCTATCTGGATATCTCCCTTTGCCTTTAACTTAATGTCAAAATATCCATGGCGAGACAACTGTGAAAGCATGTGATCCAAAAAAGGAATTGATGTATCAATTTCGCTTTCTCCCTGACCATCTAGGTCGAGACTTACTTCTATCTCGGTTTCTTTTGTGGATCGTTTGACTTGTGAAGTTCTAGTCATTAGCAGTTTTCGCAGCAATAGTTTTTTTGAGATCAATTTTAAAGCCATTATTCTCATTTCCATGAGACTTCAAACTTGCAGTTGTACTGACAAATGCATAAATCGTTTCAAATATTCCTTCCGGATCAAGTTTTAAGTCTTTTTTAATAAGCCCTGTTGCCCCATGTTCAATAAGAACGTCAGGGACTCCTATGCACTTTGTCTTTAAAGGAATACGTTCATCAAAATTTTGAAGAACTTCGAGAACAGCGGAACCAAATCCTCCCTGAACGGAATGCTCTTCCGTTGTTATAAGACAACCTGTTTTTTTTGCGTATTTCATAATAAGACTTTTATCAATGGGTTTGGCAAACCGTGCATTAATGACCGCGACACTAAACCCTTTTTCTTCAAGCATGGCTGCTGCTTTCATTGATGGGTCAACCATTGATCCGAACGCGATTATAGCAAGGTCCTTCCCGTCTTTTATTACCTCACCTTTGCCAACTTCGATTTCCTTAACCTCTTCATCTATTTTAACACCAAGACCACTACCTCTTGGATAACGTATAGAGCTAGGTCCAGGATGATAAATAGAGGTTTTGAGCATATGTCTTAACTCATTTTCATCTTTTGGAGCCATAATCACCATATTTGGCAAAGTACGCATGAAAGCAATATCGAACAGCCCTTGATGGGTAGCCCCATCCTCTCCAACAATTCCGGCTCGGTCCATTGCAAAGGTAACGGGAAGGTTCATCCCAACAATGTCATGAACGATTTGGTCATAAGCCCTTTGCATGAACGTCGAATAAATTGCAATGACCGGGCGGAAGCCTTCAATAGATAAAGCTCCTCCATACCCTACTCCATGCTGTTCCGCCATCCCGACATCAAAAGTACGATCGGGGAAAACCTTACCAAACTTGCTAATCCCAGTACCATCTGGCATGGCTGCAGTAATACCTATAATTTTTTCATCTTCTTTAGCCAACTCGATTAACGTATCAGCAAACACATTGGTATATGCAGGAGGTGACTTCTTACCTTTTTTGAATTCGCCGGTAGCGATATCAAACGGTTTCGCGCCATGCCACACATCAGCCTTCTCTTCCGCAACCTCGTATCCTTTTCCTTTACGCGTAATCACATGAATCAAAGTAGGACCTTTCAATTCGCTGGCGGTCTCTAGATTATCTATCAATAAGTTCGTATCATGGCCATCCAGAGGGCCCATATAACGAAACCCGAGATCTTCAAACAAGCGCCCAGGAATAAACATTCCAGTCACAAGATCATCAAGGCGGTGTGCATAATCAGAAACCTCTTTACCTATTCCAGGAATAGAAAGAAGTAATTGGTCAACTTCCTTCTTAATTTTTGTCATAACTTGGCCAGTCATTATTTGACTGAGGTGTTTAGACATTCCACCTACATTATTCGAAATCGACATCTCGTTATCGTTTAGAATCACTATCATATCTGGCTTAAGATGGCCGGCATGGTTTAAACCCTCAAAAGCCATACCAGCTGTAAAAGAACCATCCCCTATCACGGCCAAAATTTTATTTTTCTCTTTTTTAAGATCTCTCGCTGTAGCAAAAGCCAATGCTGCCGTTATAGAAGTCCCTCCATGACCAACATTCCAATGGTCGTGCTCGCTTTCCTCCCTCTTGGAGAATCCACAGAGCCCTTTATATTGTCGCAGACTATCGAACTGATCTTTACGTCCGGTCAATAGTTTGTGAACATACGATTGGTGACCAACATCCCAGACAAACTTGTCTATCGGGCTATCGAAAACATAATGCATCGCTAGGGTCAACTCCACGACACCCAGGTTTGATCCCAAGTGACCTCCAGTTTTGGAGATTCCTTGAAGAAGCGTGTCTCTAATTTCCTCGGCGAGCGTAGGGAGGTGTTCCCTTTTTAGTTTCTTTAAATCAACCGGGCTATTTATATTTTTTAAAAAATGACTCATTGGGATATTAAGTGAAATTTTCTGTTCCTAGGAAGTAAGATAATACCTCAGCCACTTAACTCTATTATCTAATAATTTACATTAAACGAGCACGTAACTTAGGTTGGCTGATAATTTTTTTCTAAAATGCACGTTGGGTAAAAAAACGCCCAATACTTCTTAATGGTTCGGCTTCCTCACCAAAATCTTTCAAACAGGCAATTCCTTCTTCTACCAATTTTTCTGCTTTCTTCTTAGATTCATCAAGTCCATAAAGAGCCGGGTAGGTAGCTTTCTCTTTCTCTGCATCACTACCGATATCTTTTCCTAACAGACTTTGATCAGCAGTGATATCGAGGATATCATCTACAATCTGAAATGCCAAACCTATTTGTTCACCGTAACTAGACAAGGATTCAAGTTGATCTACTCCGGCTTGGCTCAAAATCGCTCCAGCACGGATACAAGCCTTTATGAGGCGGCCTGTTTTATGAATATGAATGTATTCAAGAGTTTCCGCATTTATCGGTTTTCCCTCTGACTCAATATCAACTACCTGACCACCTATCATTCCCGACGTTCCGATTGCACCAGTCATATCATGGGCTGCCTGCAAGAGTTTTTCTGGTGGGATAGAACCCATTAAACCGGAGTGTGTCATGAGATAAAATGCCTGGGTAAGCAACGCATCTCCAGCCAAAATAGCAATAGCCTCACCAAATACTTTGTGGTTTGTCGGCTTGCCTCTTCTTAGATCATCGTTATCAAGCGCTGGCAGGTCATCGTGAATCAACGTGTAGGTATGAATATATTCTGCCGCAACGGCAAAGGGCAGAACATCCTTTCGGTTTCCACCAACCGCCTCAGCCGCCGCAATCACAAGAACTGGACGTAATC
Organism: Nitrospinaceae bacterium; assembly: GCA_029937655.1. Lineage (GTDB taxonomy): Bacteria > Nitrospinota > Nitrospinia > Nitrospinales > VA-1 > Nitromaritima. The sequence goes on along the minus strand of JAPYPK010000033.1, from coordinate 67 downwards.
TTTTACCACCAGCCAACACACTATAAAGCATTGACTTATGAATGCTTTCCGGGTAGCTAGTCTCTTC
>JAPYPK010000032.1 GCA_029937655.1 Nitrospinaceae bacterium | reverse complement strand
CAAAGGGATTGCCAGAGAAAATAGTTCTATTTAAACATATCCTTAAAAATGCACTTATTCCTCTTGTAACAGGTTTTCCAACTGCATTTCTGGCAATGTTTTTTGCTGGCTCGCTTTTGATTGAACAGATATTTACTCTAGATGGCCTCGGCCTACTTTCTTATCAGGCTGTCATACAAAGAGACTATCCAATAGTTCTGGGAACATTATTTATATTTTCATTAATGGGACTGATCGGTCAGTTACTGACAGACCTGACATATGTCCTTATTGATAGACGTATCTCTTTCGATGAGTCGCAATCTTAATCCATTTATGACATGGAAATAACCAATGATTTTAGCCTTAAATTGAATAAATTTAAGCGTGACAAAAGAGCTTTTATTAGTTTTTTATTTTTATGTGGGCTTTTTATCATTACAATCCCGGCGGAGTTTTTATGTAACACCCGCCCTATCTTACTTGTAGTTGAAGGTAGAACCTTCATACCCGTATTATTCACTTACAGTGAAAAAGATTTTGGAGGGACTCTTCTAAGAGAACCTGACTATCTCTCAAAAAGATTCAGAAATCTTCTGAATGGAATACCAGAAGATAACAATTTTTATTCTATGGACACCAACAAACCATCATCCTTTGATATTGGCTTAGATGATTTTGAAGAACCGGATCCAATTTTTTCAATTGAAATGGATGACTTTGAGGATGAATTAAACGAAAGTCATGTTTCACCAAATACAAAGTACCATAATAAAAAATCTTCTATAAAACCTCTTGATTACTGGGAATTGTGGCCACCGATTCGATATGACTATAAATATATACCGACAGAAAGTAGAAGCGGAAATGTAGTTCTTGCAGCACCTTATAAAACAATTGATAAAGAAACTAACCAAGTTACAGACTCATCATGGATCGACGGCCATTACTTAGGGACTGATGATAGGGGGAGAGATGTTCTAGCAAGGTTGATTTATGGAATCCGTATATCAATGATCTTTGGAATCTCCATTGCCATTACAGGAACACTAATCGGATGTTTACTTGGGGGAACCCAAGGGTACTTTGGAGGGTGGATAGATCTAATAGGGCAAAGGTTAACCGAAATATGGGGTTCAATTCCGAGATTGTATATTCTAATTATTTTAAGTTCTTTTTTAGTTCCTTCGGCATTGTTACTTTTTTTGATTTTAAATTTAACTGCATGGATGGGTATCGCTGCTTATATACGAGCTGAATTTTTAAAAATTAGAAACTTTGAATATGTAAAATCCGCAAAAGCTATGGGTGTATCTAATTTTAGCATTATGCGTAAACACATTCTACCAAATGCATTAACCCCAGTTATAACCTTTTTCCCGTTTGAAGTAACCGCTGGGATTCTAGCGCTTGTAAGTTTAGATTTTCTAAATTTAGGGGTTCCGAGTCCTGCTCCTAGCATCGGAGAGTTACTAGCACAAGGAAAGACCAACCTTCAAGCCGTATGGATTTTACTTCCTACATTTGTAACCCTCACTGCAGCTCTGACGATGCTGACTTTTGTCGGAGAGGGAATACGTAATGCATTTGACCCTAAAAGGAATAATTAAGTGTCTTCATTACTTCAAGTTAAAAACCTTAAAACTTATTTTAATGTTGGGATTGATAAGGTGGCACGTGCCATCGACGGTATATCATTTAACCTGGAGGAAGGCAAAACCCTTGCTATCGTAGGCGAATCTGGATGTGGAAAAACTCAAACTGCGTTTTCAATAATTCGTCTCATTGCTAACAACGGATTTCACCCCTCCGGAGAAATCTACTTTAACAAAAGAAAACTATCAAACCTTACCGAATTAGAAATGCAATCAATACGTGGAAATGATATTTCCATGATTTTTCAGGAACCAATGACATCATTAAACCCACTGTATCGAATAGGCAATCAGTTAGAAGAACCTCTATATCAACATAGAAAAATAGCGAAAGGTCCTGCTCGCAAACTTGCGATAGAATTGTTAAACCAGGTAGGAATTCCTGACCCACACAAAAGGTTAGACTGTTTCCCTCACGAACTCTCTGGAGGAATGAAACAACGTGTGATGATTGCTATGGCGTTGGCTTGCAAACCAAAACTACTCATCGCTGATGAACCAACTACAGCGCTAGACACCACCATTCAAGCTCAAGTTCTAAAGTTAATGTCTGACCTTCAAAAAGAAACAGGAATGTCTATTCTTCTCATCACCCATGATATGGGAATTGTAAATCAAATAGCTGATGACATTTGTATTATGTACGCAGGTAGAATTGCCGAAAAAGGTTCTCGCGATAATATTTTAAAAAACATGGCGCATCCATACACACGCCACTTGATGAATTCAATTCCAAAAGTCAAAGACACTGGTTTTATCCTTAACACTTTACCTGGAATGGTCTCCGAGGCGACTGATTATGGTACTGGGTGTCTTTTTACAGAACGTTGCTCGCAGGCTATGGATATTTGTAAAAAGATTGATAGCCCTCAATATACTATCGAACCCAATCACTTCACATTTTGCCATCTATATGAGCATGGGAAACTACCACAAGAAATCGCCATGCCAGGCAGCATTAAATCACCAGAGCGCTCGACGGAAAACAAATCAATTTTATCCATTAAAGCCCTACGAACATGGTTCCCCGTCCGAAAAGGAGTATTTTTAAGGATAGCGAACTATATTAAAGCAGTGGACAATGTTGATCTTGAAATACAAAAAGGATCTACACTTGCGCTTGTAGGTGAGTCAGGGTGCGGTAAGACAACCCTTGGCGAATCTATATTAAAGCTTACAGGAGAAACTCAAGGAGAAGTGATCTTTGAAGGACTAGACATAATGAAATTAAATAACACTGAATTAAAGAAAATACGCAATCAAATGCAAATTGTATTTCAAGACCCTATGGGATCGTTATCACCACGTATGACAGTTGAAGATATCGTTGGAGAGGGACTACAGGTGCACTCTAAAGACATGGGTTTGATTGAACGTAGAAAAAAAACAGAAGATGTTTTAAACGAGGTGGGATTACCAAAATCTTCTATAAGCAGATACCCACACGAATTTTCTGGCGGACAGAGGCAACGCATTGCGATTGCTCGGGCATTAATTCTTGAACCAAGATTTCTAGTACTAGATGAACCAACAAGTGCTTTAGATGTTTGCGTACAAGCCCAAGTTCTCAACCTTTTTAAAGAATTACAAGCAAAACGAAAACTGACCTACTTATTCATCACCCACAATTTAGGTGTAGTGAGATATATGGCTGATAAAGTGGCGATCATGTACCTTGGTAAAATCGTAGAAAACGGGTCGACAAATGAAATCTTTCAAAACCCAAAGCACCCTTACACCAAATCATTGCTAGAGTCTATTCCAGACATTGAAATCCGCAAAGCATTTCAGTTAATCACAGGTGATGTTCCCTCCCCTTTGAACCCACCTACCGGTTGCCACTTTCATCCACGCTGCCCAATTTTTCTTAATGAGAGTGATGATTCACAACTAAGTCACAAATGCAAAAGGGAATATCCTAAACCTGTGTATACGGGAACATCATTTGTTCGGTGCCATGCCAAAAAATAAAAATTCTATCTATAATCTATTATTCGGACAATCTCATTTTATTGAAGAAGTAATAAATAATAGCTAACGTGCAAGACCCTGACACACCAAGACATACTATTCCATAAATCGACATAGGTATATCCTCAAAAAATTAACTTCATAATAACGTCATGAATTAGCACCTCTACCTTAGAGAGTATCAATCCCAAATAACCTAAGAAATGACACAGCAGCCCAAATACCAATACTTGCAAAAAAACCAAGTGCCACTGCAGCAAGAATAAAAATACTTAAAAATTTAAAAACTTTCACAATACTTTCACCCTCTAAAATTTCATGAGATCTAAATTTTGCGCACAAAAAAATCTCGCTAATATTATCTAGTTTTTGAAACATTAAAATATTATCATAAAATTTTTAAATATCTAAAAAACCGAATTAAGGACCAGAACAAAATGACACGGTTAGGTTCACTAATGCAGAGCATTCAATAACCTCTTAGCTTGCTGGTCAGCGCGATAAGAACTTCTTACTAAGGGACCGGCTTCAACATATTTAATTCCAAGAGACAGTCCAATTGTTTTATATTCAGCAAAAGTTTCCGGATGTATATACTCGACTACATCCAAGTGCTTTCTAGAAGGCCTCAAATATTGCCCTATAGATAGAATTTTACAATTTATTTCTGCTAAATGACGCATTGTCTCAACAACCTCACTTTTTTTCTCTCCAAGCCCCAGCATAAGATTACTTTTCGTAATTATATTTTTTTTTGAAATATTTTTTAAAACTTTAAGCGACCATGAATAACGACATTGAGGTCTCACAATTGATTGTAAAGATTCAACGGTTTCTATATTATGAGCAATGACATCGGGTTGCGACTGACATATTTTATTTACAAGGAAATCTTCACCCTTAAAATCAGGAATCAAGGCTTCTACTTTCACGTAAGGATTTCTTATTTTAATATTGCAAATCGTTTTCGCCCAAATACCAGCTCCTCCGTCGGGTAGGTCATCTCGATCAACTGATGTTATTACGACATACTCAAGGTTTAGCTTAGATAGCATTTCTGCGATTTCTACAGGCTCCTCTTCCCTTGGAGGTTTCATAGATCCCGTCGGGACATCGCAAAACTGGCAAGATCTAGTACATGTCTCTCCGAGAATCATAAGGGTTAAAGTTCCTGCAGACCAACAGTTTCCCACATTAGGACACGAAGCTGATTCACAAACGGTGTTTAACCCATGTTTGTCGACCAAGGTTTTCAAACGAAAATAATTAGCTCCTTTCGGCAGAGAAGTCTTAAGCCAGTCTGGAAGTTTCCGGATAGAAGCATGAAAAGGTTTAGAATTTTTCATAATTTATATAAACAAAATATCCATGTTTTTTAATTCAAAATAAATTTAACCCAGATATAATATAATTGATAATAACCTTAGTTTAGAAAGTGTATTAACAACCTTTCTATAGTAATTCTAGTCTTCCGAAAACTTATTATCACTCACATGATCACCTTAACAAAGTCGAATAATTTAACAATATCACCTCATTTCTTTATTTAATTATGTCAATCACTATTATCGATAGATACATTCATAGAGAGTTGATAAAAATATTCCTAATTACAGTCGGGTCGCTAACAAGCGTCCTATATTTGGATAAATTTCTATTCATCGCAGAAAACATTGTTAATCGTGGAGTTTCAATCTGGGACGTGTTTCTCATAATGATTTATATATCCCCTTCCTACTTGGCTCTTACTGTTCCCATTGGGGTACTGATCGCATCGGTGGCAACCTTCAATCAATTTTCGGCATCTAACGAATGGGTTGCCATGAAATCTTGCCACTTAAGTTTTATGCAGACCATGCGACCTGTACTTATTTTCTCAATCCTCACATATATCATAGCAGTTATTATTATGGTATATGCATTGCCTTGGGGTAATTTCGCATACAAACAAAAAACTTATGAAATCATTAAAAACCACGCCGACATAAATATCAAACCCAATATATTAAATTATGATTTTAAGGATTTAGTTATTATTGCAAAAAAACGTGATAAAAAATTTCAATATAGAGATATTTTTATAGCTGACTCAACTCAATCAAAATCACCTAAAATTATAACGGCAAAACAAGCAATAATTATCCCCAATATTGAATTATTAAAAGTTCGACTTGAGTTAACAAGTGGTACGATTCATGAATTAGGGGACAAGTTAAGCGAATACCAAACGATAAAATTTGACACATATGAGCTAAACCTAAGTCTTCCCGACACAGTCCAACTGGAAAAGGAAGCTCTTGTAGGCCATCGTGAATTATCAATTAATTTACTTCTAAAACAAATTAAGGAATTTGAAAAAAAAGGCCTGCCGACATTTGCTGCAAAGGTCGAACTTAGTAAAAAGTTTGCAATCCCCTTCACATGTTTACTGTTTGGTCTGCTGGGGGCTCCACTTGGTATCTATTCAAGCAGAGGTGGAAAGTCAGGAAGTTTTGCCACATCGATTATGGTAATTCTTCTGTACTATATGGGATTAATATTTGCACAAAATATGGGGAAATCGGGACAAATAGAACCTTACTCCTCTATCTGGATTCCAAATATAATTATACTTTGCGTCATTTTTTACACATCTTATAAAATGCAAAAAGATCTTCCCTTTAATTTCACCAATAGACTAATTGATAATATAAGTACAGTCCACAAGCTTTTATCTCATTTTTACTTAAAACTTCTCCCTGGGACAGACGATAATCAAATAACATTAAAGGAGTATGAGGCAAACAGAACGGTAACAAAAAAACCATTACAAAATAAGTTCAACTTAAATTAAAGGTCGGGAAGAATAATAATATTATATTAAGATTGGTTAGTACTATTTTGCCTGCACACCATTTCTTGATAAACACGCACTTGAGATGAAAGCTGTGAACAAAGGATGAGGTTCCATCGGAGATGATTTAAACTCAGGGTGAAACTGTCCCGCCAAAAACCACGGATGATCCTCCAGTTCAATAATTTCTACTAAGTTCCCATTGGGGGATAGTCCACTAAACTTGAGACCCGCCTCCTCTAATTGAATTCGATACCGATTATTAAATTCATATCGGTGCCTATGCCTTTCATAAACTTCCCGCTTACCGTAGGCCTCAAATGCATTGGAATTTTTTCTTAATTGACAGAGATATTCACCAAGCCGCATTGTGCCACCTTTATCACTTTTTCCACTCTGGTCTGGTAATAGATCAATAACAGGATCCGGAGTATTTGATGCAAATTCCGCACTATTTGCCTTCTTTAATCGTGCCACATTACGCGCAAACTCAATAACTGCACAATGCATCCCAAGACAAATACCAAAAAAAGAAACTTTATTCTCCCTTGCAAATTGAATGGCTCTAATCTTACCTTCAATACCACGTTCACCAAACCCTCCAGGAACCAAAATTCCATTATAACGATTCAGGTCAGATAGTTCATTATTCCCAACAAGTGTTTCAGCATCTAACCAATGAATATTGACACCAACATCATTACTAATTCCTCCGTGAATAAGAGCCTCCGTTAAACTCTTATACGAATCTTGCAAGTCAACATACTTCCCAACTACAGCGATATCCACACCGCCTAATTTAGGTTTTGATAATCCCTGAACAACGCGCTTCCATGAATCCAAGTTAGGCTTTTCAACTGAAAGTCCTAATTTAGACATGATAATTCCTGACAACCCTTCACCGTAAAGAGAAAGAGGAACTTCGTAAATATTTTTAACATCCATTGCGGTAATAACTGAATCAACCTCTACGTTACAGAAAAGAGCTATTTTATTTTTTAGTTTACTATTAAGTTTTTTTTCAGTTCTACATAGCAAAATATCCGGCTGGATACCAATTTCCCGCAACTTTTGTACACTATGCTGAGTGGGTTTGGTTTTGAGTTCACCAGAGGTTTTAATGTATGGGACTAAGGTGAGATGAATATATAGAACATTTTTAAACTTAATATCGAACCTAAATTGGCGAATCGCTTCAAGAAAAGGAAGACTCTCAATATCACCCACAGTACCACCGACCTCGCATATAACAACATCAACATTCTTACCCACATCCCTGATATGATTTTTAATTTCATCCGTTATGTGTGGAATAACTTGAACAGTAGAGCCTAAATATTCACCGCGTCGTTCTTTTTGAATAACATTATGATAAATTTTCCCCGCAGTGACATTATTCACCCGGCGCATGGTGGCATTAGTAAATCGCTCGTAATGACCGAGGTCAAGGTCGGTTTCTGCCCCATCATCTGTCACAAAAACCTCACCGTGTTGAAGTGGATTCATCGTTCCGGGGTCGACATTTATGTATGGATCAAGTTTCAAGAGAGTAATTTTCAACCCGGAGCACTCTAGCAAGCTACCTATAGATGCTGCGGCGATCCCCTTACCCAGAGAAGACAAAACCCCTCCGGTAACAAAAATATATTTAACCTTATTATTTATTTTTCTCTTCAAGGCATCTCCTTAGTTATTTCAGCCAATATGAACTAGGTTTTCATGTTACTTTTTTTTAGCTATGTTTTTAATAATTTTTTCTATATCACCCGGTCGATCTACTCCAATAGAATTTTGTTCAGTTTCAACTACCTTAATTGAATATCTATTTTCAAGAATTCGCAACTGCTCTAATTTTTCTATATTTTCCAACCGCGATATTTTCATATTTGAAAATTTTAGTAAAAACGACTTCTTGTAAGCATAGATTCCTATATGTTTGTACCCTAAAACCTTTTGATTAAGACCCATTTGGGTATCCATGTATTCAAAATCTCGGTTATAAGGAATTGGAGCTCGTGTAAAATATAAAGCACATCCTGCGTCATCAACAACTACTTTACAAATATCCGGATCAAGCATTTCGGAGGAACTGCTAATAGAAGTCATAAGAGTCGACACAACCAATTCATCTGAATCAAGTAAAGGTTTTATAACAAGGTCAATATTGTCTGGAGGAATTAAGGGCTCGTCGCCTTGAATATTTACTATGATATCACACTCTATATTTCTTGCTACCTCTGCAACTCGATCGGTCCCAGATTGATGGTTCGGTGAAGTCATAACGACCTTGCCTCCAAACCCAAGAACCACATCATAAATACGGTTGTCATCAGTGGCAATGATAACATCGGTGACCAGACTAGATTTTTCAGCTTGTTCTGCAACCCATTGAACCATTGGCTTGCCAAGAATATCTGCGATCGGCTTCCCTGGGAACCGAACTGATGCCCACCGAGCTGGGATAACAGCCAATACCTTTTTATTAATAGGCATGCGGATTTATAAATCCCTTCCAAAGGGTCATAAAAATAATTTTCAAATCAAGCAATAGTGACCAGTGCTTAATATAATACAAGTCAAACTCAATTCGCTTGTCTAGAGAGGTATTGCCTCTCCAACCATTGACCTGAGCCCAACCAGTAAGCCCAGCCTTCATTTTTAGTCGAAGCATATATTTTGGGATAGATTTTTTAAATTTTTCTACAAAAACTTGCCTTTCAGGGCGCGGACCGACTAAACTCATGTCTCCCATAAACACGTTAAATAACTGCGGGAGTTCATCTATACTAGTTTTTCTAAGGAATGTCCCTAAACGAGTTCTACGATTGTCTTCCTTACTTGCCCATATAGGCCCCGTTTCATCTTCTGCGCCAACTTGCATAGAGCGAAATTTAAACATTTCAAAAATATTTCCATCCAACCCTACTCGTTTCTGCGTGTAGATAATTGATCCTGCCGACTCAAATTTTATTATAATTGCAATAAGTATTAGAAATGGACTGCTTACAATAATAAAAATAGATGAAAAAATAATATCAGATATCCGCTTTACCACAATATTCCAACCATGAAGGGGTGATTCAGATAGATTTACAATTGGCAAACCATCTAAATCCTCTACCCCAGACTGAAGGTTCATAAACTTAAGCAAATCGGGAACAACTTTAATATCTACTGTTTCTTCACCAAGAGAATCAAGTATCCCTTCCATCTCATCGTACGCGTCTAGTGGGAGAGCTAAAAATAACTGATCAACCCTATATTTATGAATGACTGCAGATATTTCACTAAATGTTCCAAGAACCCGTACCCCTCCAAACTCGTTGTTTAATTCTTCTGGTTGGGAGGTCAAAAGACCAATAATATTGAAGCCGTACTCTGAATGTAAGTTAATTTTCTCAACAACAGACTGTGCAAGAACACCTGTACCGACAATCAGAACATAGCGAACATTAAATCCAAGCGTTCTAATTTTTTTTAGAACTAGATGAACCAGTAAATGTGAAACAACCATCAAAATAGTCACTAAACAAAAGAAATAAATCGCCACAAACCGAGAAAAAGACCCTTCACGGTAAAAAAAGGTTATAGCTGCCAATAGAAGAACAGAAATAGATGTTACTTTAATAACATTAAAAAAATATTTACTTAAGAGTTTTCCACGTTGTGGTTGATATAACCCACATAATCGAATACTGGACATAAAAACTATCAAAACGGGAATCAAAGCTACTAAATAAATTTCTATATCTGGAGTTACAGAGCGGGGCGGTGGACCAAATGAGGTCTTAAAGTGGATGTAGAATGAAGCTAACCAAGAAAAGGAGATAACGATACTGTCAAAAAAAATTGCTATGGTAAGAAATAATTGACCATGTTTCTTCAGCATCTATGTTTTTTAAGTCTTTCTTCAATAAACTTTTTAATTCGGTTCGCATAAATGGCAACATCAAACTGCGCTGCGTGTTCTTGTATTTTCTCTGCGTCAAATTGAGACTCAACCGATTCAAAATATTCGATTGCTCTAATTAAGTCTTCGGAGGATTGCTCGTAAAAGAAGACTCCTGTTGGGTTAATCGTCTTATTTTCGGGAATTCCAGTTTCTGGTTTCCAAGTCTTTCTATCCGGAATAACTGTTTCTAAAGCCCCACCTTGCCCTAACGCTATTACCGGACGTCCCATGGCTTGAGCTTCTAAAAGAGAGATACCAAAATCTTCCTCCCCGCAAAAAACGAAAGCTCGGCAGCCTGCATAGAGCTCGCCAATTGACATATCATCCAACCATCCCTCAAAGCGGATATTAGAATGCGCTATTCTCCGTAACAAGCCAGCATCCTGACCTTCACCGACAACAACAAAAGGATAACCTAATTTATTAAAGGCTTCAACCGCCAAATCCACACGTTTATAAGGTGCAAATGCCGATACAATTAAAAAATAATCTTTTTTCTTTTCACCACTTGGCTTGAACCGTTTTGTGTCTACAGGAGGATGAATGATGGTAGCATCCCTCAAATAGTATTTCTTGATCCTCTTCTGCACGTGACGGGAATTTGCAATATAATCATCTACTCGACAGCTAGTTTTAGAATCCCACTGCTGAAGCCACGGTCTTAACATCATCATAACTCCCCAAGGAATTAAACCAGATTTAACTCTACAAAAATACTGATCAAACTGGTCCCATATATAACGCATCGGGGTGTGGCAATAACAAATATGAAGACTTCCCTGTCTAGGCTTAACACTTTTAGCTACACAATGGCTGCTACTTAAAATGAGATCATATTTTCGAAGATCAAAGCATTCGATAGCAAATGGCATCAGCGGGAGATAATAACGATATTTTGATTTAACAAAGGGTAGGTTTTGAATGAACGACGTATGGATAGAGTGAGACTCTATTATTTGAGAAACGCTACCAGGTATATGGAGGAGAGTAAACAAGTCAGCAGAGGGGTAGAGCTTGCATAATACTTCAAGGCACTTCTCACCACCACGCATCCCTGTTAACCAGTCATGAACGATTGCAATTTTCATTTGTAAAACAAAAAAGGCAAAAAGAAAATTACCAGAAGATTAGCTTCTGGAATATTTTCTTTTTGCCTTTTTTTCACAGGACCTTGTTGGTGTCACTGAATATTATTCAACTGCTTTAAAATTTTTTCCCGGACCTCGGTCGGAGGGTTATTCTTTAGAGCTGACTGAAGAATCTCTACCGCACGGCTAGTTTCACCCTTAAGAGAGTAAGCACGACCTAGCATAAACCGCGAATCATGAACTTTATTCCCTCTTGGATATGAGTTGATTACAGTTTCAAATTGCGTCATAGCATCGTCATACATTTCCAGCTTGATATAATTACTCCCAATCCAATACGCGATATTATCCTTTAACCGTTCAGGTGGACTGGCCAATCCAAAGCTTTGAAACTGAAGAATAGATTCATCATAATTTCCGGCACGATAAGATGACAGTGCCTGATTATATTGTGGTGGAGTACTTGCACTTTTGCGACGCGATATTCCTCGCGCTCTAGTATTACTTGCTTTTACAGACTTCAAACGGTTTATATCATCGTTTAAGCGCGCTACTTGAAGCTTAAGCTCTTCAACTTCCGGCTCTAAATATTCCGATTGCCCGGACACAGCTGAAAGACTTCCTTCTAATTGTTCCTGCGTTGCGTTTATTTTGGGGCCCAGAGAACTAAGAACTTCTTCTAATTCACGTACTTTACTTATGAGTGCTTCTTGTTGCGTTTGTAGAGTACCGACGTCACCTTTTAGTTCATTTTTATCAGAGCGCTGATCCACACTGGCAAAATCATCATCTTCATCTAACGCAAAGTCATCATCAACGTTTTCCCCATCTTCTTCAAAAAAATCGTCCTCGCCTCCCCCGTAAGCCTGTTCATTATCCTCAAATGGAAAATCTTCTTCAAAAGCAAGGTCATCATCGTCATTTCCTACCCATGGGATATAACTACAGCCACCCAAAAGCATTGAGCTTGCAATTATTAAAGTTAAAAATACTCTCATCATTCGATTAAAAAGGGGCATTAACTTAGTTTCTCTATTAATTTCACTCATAACATAGGCCTTGTCAAGAAATTGGCAATCTTTACTTTTAACAGGTTATCAAAGCAATGTTCATGCCAATAGTGAAAAAATGGCGTTCACAACTAACATTACCAATATTAGCCCTTTAATTTCAATATACCATATTTATTAAAAGAGCCCATGTCAAGCTTATACAAAAGCTACAGAGTATTTTAAAATAGTAATATCTCTTCCCCTTCTATCGATAAATCAAAGCTTTAACATTAGAACTGTTTTCTAAAAGAAGGAATAGCAGCTCCTAAGAAATTTATTTAAAGTGAGGGTCACGACCTCTGGCAATAACTCAAGTAATAAAATAAAGTTTGAAAAACTATGAGGATTTTCTCCGGCTAAGTAAAACTGCCTTAGCGAGGGCTTTCACCACAAAGTCAATATCCCCAAGAGTGTTTACCCACCCCAAGCTAAAGCGTAATGAAGAGTTTATCCTAGAAAGAGGCAAACTCATTGCCGAAAGAACCTTTGAGGGGATACCAGTCCCGGAACTACATGCCGATCCTGTCGAAACCGATATCCCTTCCATATCCAATGCTATCATCAATGCTTCTCCATCAGCCCCCTCAAACCCGCAACTCAAAGTATTAGGAAGATGATTCTTACCACAACCAAAATATTCAACATTTGGGATAACTTCGTCAATTCTCTTCCGTAACAGGTCCCGCAGTTTCCTCAACTCTTCTAGTTTTCCATTGTTTAGACGATCTCGGGCTATTTGGCATGCCTTACCAAAACCGACAATAGCAGGAACATTTTCTGTCCCTCCGCGGCGTTTTTTTTCCTGCCCACCCCCACAAACAGGAGAAAAAAGTGCGGGGGTACCTCGCTTAACAAATAATGCCCCTACTCCCTTGGGTCCATATATTTTATGAGATGATATTGAAAGAAGATCAACAGGCAAAGCATTCACATTAACTGCAACCTTGCCAACACTTTGCACTGCATCCGTATGAAACAAGACGCCTGCTTTTTGGACAAGGTTTCCTATCACATTAATATCCTGCAGGGTTCCAACTTCACTATTAGCGTGCTGAATCGTTACCAAGGTAGTTGATTCTGTAAGAACACTTTCAACTTTCTTCGGATCAACCCGCCCAGCATTATCTACTGGTAAATAATCCACATGAAAATCTAAAGATTCAAGCTGTTTCAAAGGGTTAAGTATTGCAGCATGCTCTACCTCGCATGTCACAATATCTCGCCGTTTACTGCTTGACGCAAGGGCAACGCCGAGAATTGCAAAATTATTCGACTCTGATCCGCCGCTGGTAAATACTATCTCATCCGGTCTCGCACCAATAAGTTCCGCAACCTGTTCCCTAGACTCGTCAAGAGAAACGCGTGCTGCCCTTCCCTCAGAATGAACGCTAGAAGGGTTTCCAAACTTATCTTTATAAAATGGTAGCATCACATCCAACACTTCCTGCATAACAGGAGTTGTCGCATTGTGATCAAGGTAAATTTTATGCAAAATAAAACTCTCAGGACAAAAAACTTAGGGGGTTTGAAACACTATAGAGCTGAAGTTCACTCAGGGTTCGCTGGTCACGGGCCTATCATCGACAGAAACAGAACCGGTCTCAGACTGTTTTCCA
>JAPYPK010000031.1 GCA_029937655.1 Nitrospinaceae bacterium | reverse complement strand
ATTATTGAAATGATCATTGTCCATAGGATAGGAGAAATCGATATAGGCGAAAATATAGTTTTAATTGTTGCCGCGGGGGAGCACCGAAAAGAAACGTTTAAAGCCTGCGAATGGGCAATAGCTGAATTAAAACGCACAACCCCTATCTGGAAAAGAGAAACAACATCCACAGGCGAGGTCTGGGTTCAAGACACTCCGTAAAATCCTGGTATTTTAGAACTGCTCTTCTATCAAGTCTCAAGATATGGGTGATACTCTCACTTTCACCGTAAACCACCGTCTCGCCAGATATCTTTTTTGCAATCATAGCGAACAGCAAATAAAGTCTGGGAAAAAGGCCTGGGAAACACCACCTATCCACGAAATTAAATCCTGGTTTAAATCACAATGGCTCCTGTTAAACTCTGATCGATATTTACTCTCAGAAACCCAATCGATAAAAATCTGGGAAACTATAATAAAAAATTCTTCAGAAAAACAGCAGCAAACAAACCAGCAGGGACTCACTAATCAGTGGAACCTTTTAAACAAATATTCAGCAGCCAAAAGAGCGTCAGAGGCATATAGCCTCTTAAAAGAATTTCAAATTAGAATACAAAAACTTTCCGATTATCCCTTAAGCGAAGAAAACGAACTATTTATAAAATGGGTACAGAAATTCGATGAATTTCTTGATCAAAACAAGGCTATTAGTTCGGCTTCTCTAATAGACGAAGTGTGTAAGGGCATGAAGAACAACCAAATTCTTATCCCCGAGTCAATTGAACTGCAGGGGTTTGAAGAAATCACCCCACAACTTCAAACGTGGCTAGACTTTTTAATCTCAAAAAAAAGTCGGATAACTTTAACTCCTGATCCAAATGATAATTTGCCCTCTCTTATTAAAGAAGCCCTACCCGACAAAAGTGTCAATATTTATTCATTTAACGACCTAAAAGATGAAAGCAAAAATTGCGCAAACTGGGTTCGATCTATTTTCGAAGGAGATCAAAAGGTTGGAATCGTTGTTCCTGATCTTGAAAATTATAGAAGAATCTTACACAAGGAGCTGTTCTCAAACCTAGACCCGCAATCTATTTTTCCTTTTGAGAAAAGGGATGTCCCATTTGAAATTTCTCTCGGGACACCTCTTTCGAAAGAAGGGATGATTCAGACTGCACTGGAAATAATTTCAGCACAAAGAAATATACCCGTAGATAAATTATTACACATAGTTAACAGTCCTCACATTAAGTCAGGTCGCAGCGACGAAGATAATAGAAATGAGTTTGAAACAAGAATCCTAAAGGAGGGTTTCCTAACTACAAACCTCGAGCAAATAAAAAAACAATTCACCGAAGAATCATCGTCAGAAATAAAAAAAGTAATTGATCTATTAATAGACTTAACCAGAAACAATTTGAATCAAACTCCTAGTCTCTGGGCAAAATTTTTCTCAACACTACTGAAAAATCTAGGCTGGATATTTGGTTCAGATAAATCCTTTTCGAGCCATGAAATACAATGTCTGTCTTCATGGAATGAGTGTCTGGATGACCTTGCTTCCCTTGATATGTTCAGCGGAAAGATGACACGAGATGAAGCAATAAAGGAACTACAACAAATCACCAGCAATAAACTGTTTCAGATTAAAACCAAAGAACAGTCAATCCAAATACTCGGTTTACTGGAGTCTGTGGGAATGACATTTGATTATCTTTGGGTAATGGGTTGCCATTCTGAGTGCATGCCTGCACAGCCTAACCCAAATCCATTCATTCCAATCGACCTTCGAAAAAAGCTTAATCTTCCTCACTCAAATTCAGAGAGAGAATTGCAATTTGCCGAACGAGCCTTGAGTCGACTCGTGGCTTCGTCACAAAACATAATTTTCAGTTATCCAAAAAGGGACAAAGATAACGAAAAACAAGTAACCCCTTTATTGGACTGCATACCCACATCAACAGAATTCCCCTATAAAAAATCTCACAGGTTAAGAGACCATATAAGTTCACTAGGCCAAAAAAAATTAGAATTATGGAAAGATGAATCTAAAATTCCCCCATCTGACTATGAAATTGAAGAATTTACTAATAATGGCCTTAGGGCGGGCTACAAAGTGATTAAAAATCAAGCTGATTGCTCTTTCAAAGCATTCGCTTCGCATCGATTACAAGCGGATATTTTTGAACTTTCAGTCAGTGATTACGATTCACGGCATCGAGGTATTTTAATTCACAAAGCGCTCCAGTTGTTCTGGGATAAGCACAGAACATTGAATGCCCTTCAAAGCTTAGATTCCACAAATACTCTTAGAAACGAACTTGAAAGAGTAATAAACAAAGCAATGCAAGTAGCAACGGATCGAATAAAAAATCAACATCATTTCAAAACAATGGAACAAGAACGAACAATCAGTTTATTAATAGGCTGGATGGAGCAAGAGCTACGCCGAAATGAATTTGAAGTAAAGCACGTTGAAAAAAATGAAGTCATTATTATAAAAAATTTGAAGTTAAATCTTCGAATCGATCGAATCGACATAACACCGGAAGGAAAAATCATTCTCATTGATTATAAAACCGGATCAATAAATTCAAATTCATGGTTCAAAGATCAAATTCAAGACCCACAACTACCTTTGTACACCTTAAAGTTATCCCCTAACGCGATTGCATTCGCCAATATTTCACAAGACAATCTTAAATGGAGATCTATTTACGACCCAACAATCCCAAACCCTTTTCCACCAAATTCAAATGTACGAATTCCAGCTGAGATGCAAGTTGAAATCGGATGGCCCAGTTGGAATAATTTATTACGTTATTGGGAGAATAAATTAAATCCGTTGGCAGAGGGATTTACCAAGGGGCAAATTCAGATAAACCCAATTAAAAAAAATGAGACATGCCGAAACTGCGGTTACTCAATGCTATGCAGGATTGCTGAAAATACTTCTAATGAAAATAACCTGGAGAATTAGATGTCTGAGATTATTGATTTAGATCAAAGACAAAAAGCATTGGATACCGAAAAATCATTCCTCGTACAAGCACCCGCCGGCTCAGGAAAAACAGAGCTGCTAATCCAAAGGTATTTGCGTCTATTGAGTAGAGTTAATTATCCAGAACAGATAGTCAGCATGACGTTTACCCGAAAAGCTGCTGAAGAAATGAAAAAACGAATTCTGGAAGCCCTGAAAAACGCAGAGAACCAAAAGGAGCCAGAATCGCCCCATAAACGTGAAACATGGGAACATGCAAGAAGAGCTTTGCAAAGAGATCGAGATAAAAATTGGAGGATTTTAAAAAATCCGAACCAGTTAAAAATTCTTACAATCGATTCTTTTTGCGCAGGCTTGATCAGACAAATGCCTATAGTTTCATGTGGCGGTGGCGCATTAGATATTATGGAGAATGCCTATGTCCTTTATAAACAAGCTTCAAAACGCATACTTCAAATGGTTGAAAAAGATGATCAAGTCGGCGAACGAGTACGCATAATATTGAAGCACTTAGATAACTCCAAGACTGCTTTCCTTGATCAAATCAATGAACTTTATAAGATACGAGATAAATGGATGATTCATTTTTTTGATGAATTTAAAATAGACAATAATAAACGCAAAGAATATGAAAAAAAATTCTCTAAGCTCATTGAATTAAATCTAAGAGACCTGTGTAACGTTATACCAAAAGAATTGACATCAATTATTCGGATAGCATCCTTTGCTGGGGAAAACTGTCTAAAGATTAATCCACAAAGCCCTATTTCAAGATTAGCGAATATAACCTCTATACCAGGTCATCAGATCAACGACCTAAACTTATGGAAAGCAATCGCTGGGTTAATTTACACTAAAGATGGATCAATAAGACAAAGTGTTGACAAGAGAACTGGGTTCCCCCCAGGTAAAGATCAAATGAAAAGTGACTTATTCGATTTTCTTGAGGTAATAAGTGGCCACCCTATTTTTCTTCAAAAACTCCGCAGAGTACGAGATTTACCCGAACCAAAGTTCACAAACTATGAATGGCAAGTATTAGAATCAACCTTATTATTGCTGCCAGATATGGCTAAAACGCTAAGAAATGTTTTTAGTGAACAGGGGAAAGTAGACTTTACAGAAATTTCCCTTACCGCAAGAAAAGCCCTTGGAAACGAAGATGATCCTACAGACCTTTTACTTTACCTTGACTACAAAATCCAACATATTCTTGTCGATGAATACCAAGATATTTCATTCAAACAATACGACCTGTTAAAGAATCTTACCTCCGGTTGGATCCCGGGCGATGGGCGAACTATGTTTATTGTCGGTGATCCCATGCAATCTATATACAGGTTCCGCGATGCAGAGGTCGGGCTATTTCTTAAAACAAAAAAAGAAGGCCTTGGTCAAATCCATTTTGATTCACTTCTCCTACGAACCAATTTTCGATCAAAAAAACCAGTTGTGGACTGGATAAATGAGTGTTTTGGATTGATCTTTCCGAAGGAAAACGATCAATACTTAGGTGCTATTAAATTTTCACGTTCAAGTGCGGAACAGAACGAAACAACTCATTCTGGTATTTTCTTGCGACCGGTCGACAAGGAAGCAACTGAAATAGCTAATTTAATTTTATCTCTTCATAAAAAGCATCCCGACAAAACCGTAGCAATTCTTGTGAGAGCAAGAAACCATTTGAAGTCAATTATAAAAGAATTTCGTGATAGAAAAATAAAATTCCAAGCTGAAGATATCGATTCGCTCACTTCACGCCCTGAAATAATGGATCTTCTTGCTCTGATGCGAGCCCTTACTTCACTAAGCGATCGAGTTGCATGGTTATCGATTCTTCGGGC
The DNA here is from genome assembly GCA_029937655.1 of Nitrospinaceae bacterium. Classification (GTDB taxonomy): domain Bacteria; phylum Nitrospinota; class Nitrospinia; order Nitrospinales; family VA-1; genus Nitromaritima. The sequence goes on along the minus strand of JAPYPK010000031.1, from coordinate 9,382 downwards.
TCCTTGGTGCGGTTTGTCGTTAGCTGATCTCCATAAGATTTGCGATGCGGATAAAAATACTCCAATTTGGAAATTATTACAGGATAATAAGCGTATTGAAAGCCTCAACGCAACCGGACAAAGTCGGCTTGGACGGATCATTCCAGTACTTTCCAAAACCCTGAAATCATTACCCGTTACAAATTTCAGAGACCTGCTTGAAGGATGCTGGATTCAGCTTGGAGGTCCGGCCTGCGCCAATCGAGATAACCTTCCAGATATTGAAATTTTTTTTGAGAAGGTTAGCGAATTTATTGAATCAAATGAACTGTCCAATATTCGGGTATTTCAGGATGACATAAACCACCTATTTTCGAATACCGAGGTTGAATTAGAAAATAATGTTCAGATCATGACAATGCATAAATCGAAGGGACTAGAATTTGACTTTGTCATAATTCCCGGCCTCGAAAAAACTTCAAAAGTTTAAAAAAAACGTCTGGTCAACTGGATGCCTCATGGTGACGATTTATTAATAGCCCCAATTGAGGAGAAAGGAGGACCTTCATCAAATATCTACAGCTTTTTATCTCAATTTGATCGAAATAAATCAGATTACGAAACGTTACGACTTCTTTACGTTGCAGCAACACGAACGAAGTTACAACTACACCTTTTTGGTCAGTTTTCAAACGATGGGGAGATTCCTCCTAGAGGATCACTCTTAAACAAATTGTGGCCTTATATTGGAGAGGAGTGGTCCCAAGTATCAAGTTGCATAGTAGCTGACAAACAAAACAAAGAAAAATTAGACAATTTTTCAATACCCACCATCAATCGACTTCCAGAAAACTATCAATTACCAGAAATTCTTCCAAGCATAGAATTGGGTGGCACCATCGAACTTCAGGATGATCCAGAATCCCCAGAGTTTGTTTGGGCAGGTAGCGGAGCAAGGTGCCTTGGCATAGTGATGCATAGATGCTTTCAAACCTTAGCGGAAGAAGGACAAGAAAGTTGGACTGAAGAACGAATTAAAATCTTAGAAACTAGTATGTCTGCAGCTTTAAAGTCCCAAGGGTTACCTCCTGAAATGATTCCAGAAGAAATAAAAAAAGGCCAAACTATGCTCCGTAATATACTAGGCCACGATACCGGAAGATGGATTCTTGAATCTCACAAAGACGCACGTTGTGAGTATTCATTGACTCAGATGAAAAATAACATCTACAGATCAAGAATTATTGACAGAACATTCATAGATAAACATAACGTTCGATGGATTATAGATTACAAAACGGGAACACATATGGGAGCAAACCTAGAAAATTTTTTTAGTAATGAAAGAGAGCGCTATCACAACCAACTCAATCAATACGAAAATCTCTTTAGACAACTGGGAGAAACACGGGCCATTAAAAAAGCACTCTACTATCCAATGCACAAAGAGCTGCTGGTTTTTTAGAAATAATCTTTATACATTGCAAAAATAAAGAAACGGGAGGGGATTAATCCCCTCCCGTTTCTTTGTAGGAGCGTATCCAAAGCCCGTTTTGAATATCGCCCAAAAAATCTATATGGAATAATTCTTTAAAAAAACCAACCTATAACTTCTTAACGGCAAATAGTCTAAAAAGCACAACTTTAAACATAATCCTTTATTTATCAACAACTTATCATTGAATCGCTAACAAAGCAACACTTTAAGCTATCCTTTTAAATAAGACGACATTAGGGCAATGTCAAGGTACTGTGAGGCGATGATTTAATATTCAGAGAAAACACTAGTGGACCACATAATCAAATGCGAGGACTTAGACCCTTTATATCGATCTATGTTTAATTAAGGAGAGAAAAATCAAACCAGCTCAAATTATTCACCAACGCAATTCTCTTAAAAAACAAAAACTTCACATCTATACATTCTGTTCAGCTAGCCACCGCTCAGCTTCTAGCGCAGCAGCACAACCAGTCCCGGCTGCAGTTACCGCTTGTCTATATTTATGATCATGTACATCCCCTGCAGCAAATACCCCCTCAACGCTAGTCTCTTGAGTTCCTGCTTTGATTTTTATATACCCCGTAGCATCAAGATCTAACTGATTCTCAAACATTTTGGTATTAGGTGTATGGCCAATCGCATAAAAAATGCCTGAAACAGCAAGATCCTTCACTTCTTTTGTTTTAACATTCTTAACACGCGCGCCAGTAACAAAACCCTCACCGATAGCATCTTCAAAGACGGTATCCCAGATAATTTCAAGTTTTTTATTATCAAAAGCACGTTTTTGCATGATCTTTGAAGCTCTTAGTTCATCACGCCGGTGAACAAGATAAACCACTGAACCAAATTTTGTAAGATAACAAGCCTCTTCAATAGCAGTATCACCTCCGCCGATTACCATTAGGGGTTGATTTTTAAAAAATGGTAACGCCCCATCACAAACTGCACAGGCGGACATACCGTTATTCCACATTTTTTCCTCATTAGGAACGCCCATTCGACGGGCCACAGCCCCAGTAGCTATGATTACAGCTTTTGCTCTTACTTCTCTTTGATCTGATTTTATTGCAAAGGGTCTATTCGAAAAATCAACTTCAACAATATCCTCTCCGACCATTTCCGTACCAAAACGCTCAGCTTGCTTGCGAAATAGTTGCATTAATTCGGGGCCCTGTATCCCTTCCGGAAATCCAGGGAAGTTTTCTACATCGGTAGTGGTCGTCAACTGACCACCAGCGGAACCTCCTACTACATAACCTTCAAACATAAATGGCTTTAGATTTGCTCGAGCTGCATAAATAGCCGCTGTATGTCCGGCAGGTCCTGAACCGATAATAACTAAATCTTTTAAACCATCCATCTAAGAACCTTTCTATTTTATCGCGTAGGCACAGCGAAAACCTACATCGCTATATTTATATTCAGGTACCTTAGCAACTCTATCAGAGACTCTTAAATAATGACTAGGGGAATGCCACGCCCCTCCACGAACAACTTTTTCCTTACCTTCTAATGGTCCTTTTGGGTCCGTTGTTCTCTGTCTTAATAAATAAGGAGCATACCAATCCAGAGTCCACTCGTAGACGTTTCCCATCATATCATAGAGACCATTTGAATTAGGGCGCTGGACACCTACATTGACCGTAGCCCCAATATTATAGGCTTGTTTAAAGTGAGCCCCACCCGGATTATCACCTTGTGCCGCTCGCTCCCATTGCACTTCTGTGGGAAGATTACCTCCACGCCATTTACAAAAAGTTTTTGCATCTTGCCAGGTTACAAACACTACTGGCTGTTTCATGCCACTGAAATCACTGGGACGAGTCTCATGTAAATCATTAGGGTTACAAATTCCCCCTGCAAAGCATTTCATGTACTCCGAATTTGTAACTTCATATTTATCCAAGCTAAATGATTGAAGCTTAACTTGATGGGGAATTTCATCTGCACACCAATCAGAGTTTTTTTGTTCTTCGGCGCAATATATGTCACCTATAGAAAATTCACCCTCTTGAAAGGTAATCTGACTACTTACGTTAGGTAATGCGTCTACTGCGGTAAAGTTTAATAAAAAAATTACTACCACAAAACAACAAATAAAATATATGTGTTTTTGTTTTTTCATACCACTACCTAGTCAACGTTATTTAAAATAGTTTCTTTGACCTTCTCATAATCTGCAGGAAGATTGATTGGAGAGTAAGCAAATTCAGAAGATATTCCTTCAAGATTGCCGGTATGGTATTTATGAAGAAAATCTGTAAATTTTAATCCGTTAGCCGTTGAAACGACGACAACTCGGTCGTGTTTTTTGATTTTACCTTGATTAACCAGTTTTTCTAGTACTGCCAACGCAACACCTGTATGAGGGCAGCAAAATAGTCCCGTAAGATTCGCTCGCCCAACCGCATTAGCTAATTCAGATTCAGTGGCCTCCTCAACAATCCCATCGAAAGTCTGCAGAGTTTTAATCGCTTTTTTCACACTAACAGGATCACCAATCTGAATTGCCGATGCTAGAGTTGTTTTCGCTTGAATCGCTTCAAACTTCTTGAATCCAGACTTATAACTTCTATACAATGGATCCGCTTGTTGGGCTTGAGCACAAACAAGCCGTGGATATTTATCTATCAGACCTAACTCCTTCAACATTTCAAATCCACGTCCAATAGCACTAACATTCCCCAAGTTCCCACCGGGAACGATCACAACATCGGGTACATCCCAGTTAAATTGCTCAACGATTTCAAAACTGATAGTTTTTTGACCTTCGATACGGAGTGAGTTCATTGAGTTAGCTAGATAAATATCATTTTTCTCGCAAACCTGTTTAACTAATTTCATGCATCCATCAAAGTCAGTATCTAGCGAAAGGGTAAGAACTCCATGAGTGATCGGCTGAATCAATTGACTTAACGAAACCTTATCACGAGGAAGAAATACGATGGCAGGGATTCCAGCGACAGCGCAATAAGCTGCCAGTGCAGCTGAGGTATCACCAGTAGAAGCGCAGGCTACAGCCCGAATATTTTTCCCCTCCGAAATCATTTGTTTGACCATGGAAACTAGAACTGTCATTCCAAGATCCTTAAAAGAACCTGTATGGGCCATTCCACATTGCTTTATCCATAAATCACTTAGCCCAAGTTGGTTTCCCAACCGCTCAGCCCAAAAAAGGTTGGTCCCTCCCTCCAAGGTTGATACAACATTCGCATTATCTAAATTAGGACAAACCCATTCTTTCTTGCCCCACACAGAGCTACCATAAGGCCATTCATGTCTACCAACTCTATCCTTAAAAAGTGCTTTCCATTCCTCCGAGCTAAGTTGTTTGAGTAGGTCCATATCATGTTGAACCTCAAGCAGTTCATCACATTGTGGACACCTATAAATAATTTCATTCAATGGATGCCTTCCAGAACAGCCATTAATACATTGAAACCAAGCATTAAATTTCATCTTTATTTTTCAACTCTAATAAAATTTGATTTTTCACAAACAACTTCTAACTCATCAATTTCCCTAAGTGCAAGTTGAATATTTTTTTCGTTAGCACGGTGTGTCATCATTATTAAAGGAACACCTTTGCCTTCATTACAACGTCCCTTCTGAATAACTGAAAGAATTCCGATAGAATGCTTACCGAGCACCCCCGAAATACGTGACAAGACACCAGGATTATCAAGCACACTGAACCGCAAAAAATATTCTGATTCAATCGATTCAATATCCAATATAGGAATCGTTTTAATTTCTGCGTTTTGAAACGACTGGGGAGATGCTCTCAATTGAGAGCCCGATAGTATATCCCTCGATATTTCTATGATATCTGCGACTACCGCACTTCCCGTTGGAAGCGACCCTGCTCCATGACCAATAAGAACATTTTCTTCCATAAGATCATCACATACTCGAACCGCATTTAAAACGCCATTCACATTGGCCATTGGGTTATCTTGAGGAATCATCGCAGGGTGCACTCGAATATCAACCGAGTCTCCATCACACTTTGAGATAGCAAGTAGCTTAATGCGATATCCAAACTCTCGCGCACATTCAATATCATCTGTCGATATTCCCGAGATACCTTGAATCGTAATGTCATCAAAGTTTACCGGGGTGCCATAGGCAAGTTGTGATAAAATAGCAATCTTATGAGCTGAGTCTATTCCTTCAATATCAAATGTAGGATCAGCCTCTGCGAATCCCTTCTCTTGAGCCTCTTTTAGAGCTAAGTCAAAAGCACAGTTCTCATCTGACATCTTACTGAGAATATAATTAGCGGTACCATTTACAATTCCTTCAATAGAATTAATTCTATTGGCAACAAAAGATTCTCTAATTGATCGTATAATAGGAATTGCCCCACCCACAGCAGCTTCAAATCCAATGGAGACTTGTTGACCTTCAACTTCAGAGAAAATTTCATCTCCGTGTTTTGCTAAAAGAGCCTTATTAGCTGTTACTACATTTTTACCTGCTTCAATTGCTCGAAGTATTAAAGACCTTGCGGGTTCATACCCACCAATTAACTCCACAACTATATTTACTTCAGGATGACTGATTACCTCCTGAGCATCCGTTGTCAATAGTTTCGGATCAACCTTAATACCTCTATCCGCCGTAATATCGAGATCAGCAATTTTCACAACCTCAATAGTTGCTCCAAGGCGCTTTCTAATAATATCGCCGTTATCCTGCAGAATTTTGATAACACCGGAACCAATTGTTCCAAAACCAATTATTCCAACATTAATTTTACGCATCATAAATATTCCATAATTCTCAAAAAAAAAGCAATCCTAAATTCTGATAAATAGACCCGACTAACAGATTTTCAATACCTAATTGATCTATAAACTTGCTATAAAAAAGAAACAAAGCGTTCACTGCACCTAAAAAAGTTCCCTAATTCCCCTCACCGCTTGTTTAATACGGTGCTCATTTTCCACCAATGAAAAACGGACAAAGTGGTCACCCCCCTCACCAAACCCAATCCCTGGAGAAACCGCAACTTTGGATTTTTTTAAAAGCAGTTTAGAAAACTCCAAAGAACCCATAGATTTGTATTGATCTGGAATTTCCGCCCATACAAACATAGTCGCCTTAGGTTTCTCAACTGTCCAACCGGAACGATTCAAACCATCACAAAGCGTATTTCTACGACTAAAATACATTTCTCTGATATCAGCAACGCAATCCTGAGGACCATTAAGTGCTACCGTTGCTGCAATTTGGATAGGCTGAAACATTCCATAATCCTGATAACTTTTGATTCTAGATAAAGCACAAATAAGGTCCTTATTCCCAACAGCAAACCCAACCCTCCACCCAGGCATGTTATAACTTTTAGACAAGGTAAAAAACTCAACACCAACATCTTTCGCTCCTGGAACTTGAAGAAAGCTAGGCGCCTTGTACCCATCAAAAACAAGATCAGCATAAGCAAAATCATGAATTACGATAAGGTCATGTTCCTTAGCAAATTCTACAACTTTTTCAAAGAATTCAATTTCAACAATCTCTGTCGTCGGATTCGCTGGAAAGTTTATAATGAGAGCTTTTGGTCTGGGCCAGTTCCTTTTAAAGGTATCTAACAATGTTTCGAAAAAATCAACATCTCTACTCATTGGAACTTGTATTACATCCGCATTTGAAAGTATAAATGCGTAGGTATGGATTGGGTACGTCGGAGTTGGAACAAGAATCGAGTCACCCGGGGAAGTAACGGCCATCGCAAGGTGAGAAATACCTTCCTTAGACCCTATGGTTGCTATAGCCTCAGACTCCGGGTCAAGTTCAACATCGAATCGACTTTTATACCAATCTGTGATCGCCAGACGTAGTTTATAAATTCCCCTCGATAGAGAGTATCGGTGGTTTCCATTTTTGACTGCGGCCTCACATAATTTTTCAACAATGTGTTTTGGTGTTGGTTGATCAGGATTACCCAGACCAAAATCTATAATATCCTCACCTCTCTGCCTGGCCTTATGTTTAAGCTCGTTCACAATCCCTAATGTATAGGGTGGCAAACGATCTATGCGTGAAAAATTTTTCATAAAAACTAAATTCGATCAAAAAATATTAAGAAAAAAAGAGGCGAAAATTATGACAAAAATAAATTCACAGTGATTTATTTACGAAAATCCATTCCTCCGCAGAAGAGGAAAACAACCCGGGAGGCAGGTACTGTGCTTATAGAAGCAGGCAACCAAAACAGGCGTAAGATATCATAAATTCAAAAAACCAGCAATTTAATAAGATCTTACTTCTTTCCTAATTTTAGTTGAATCATTTATTTATTAGATAGTATGATCCTTTAATTAAGGATGAAATTAAATTTACCTACCTAAAAATATTTTTCTTACGTACAGGCTATCTCAATATTTTTCACACGATGATCAAAGGTCAATTTTCCTGGGTTATATCAACGTGCTTATAACACATCATAATGAGTAAGTCTTAAGTAGTAACAATATGGATTATATAAACATTATCCTCCTCGGTATCGTTCAGGGATTAACAGAGTTTCTTCCAGTCTCAAGCTCTGGACACCTTATTCTGATTCCTAAGTTATTTAATTTTAAAGATCAAGGCTTGGCGATGGATGCCATCCTACATCTTGGCACGCTGTCAGCTATTATTATTTTTTTTCGTCAAGACCTAGCAAGGCTGTTTTCCGCACTGTTTAATCGCGATCATGACCCCGACTACCACAGATTGGCTTGGTATATTGGATGGGCATCTGTTCCAGCAGGTATTGCCGGACTACTTGGGGGAAATCTTATAGAACAAGAACTTCGTAGCCCTATTTTTGTAGCGTGGAACTTACTATTCTGGTCGTTGGTATTTTTTACAGTGGAACGTTATTCAGCCACTCAAAAATCAACTAAGACTGATATCTCACGAATGACCCTAGGCCAAGTACTTTTTATAGGATTTGCGCAGGCAATCGCGCTGTTACCAGGAACTTCTCGATCTGGGATTACAATCACAGGAGGAATGCTGGTGAATTTATCTCCTACTACAGCGGCTCGGTTTTCATTTTTACTGGGAACACCCATCATTTTTGCTGCGGGAGCGCATAAAACACTGCAACTCCTGTCTTTTCCAATAAATTCTGTTCATATATCCGGCTTACAATTAGGGGTCGGGCTCTTGGTATCATTTGCTGTTGGTTATTTGTCAATCAAATTACTGCTAGGTATCGTATCTCGTCTAGGACTGATGCCATTTATTATTTATCGATCGATATTGGCGGTCTCTATTCTGATAGCATTCTAAATACAGTTTAACGAGCGGAAGGCCAAAAAAAAACCAGCCCGAAAAACTCGGACTGGTTCTTTTATTAATCTTTCGAAGCAAATTTAACCGCAGGTCACGTCACCCTTAACCGTACCTGTATTGGTAATTCTTACTTCACCACTAATATCACCAATAGAATCGCCACGGCTGAAGTTATTCTGACTCACTAAAGTCACACTAGCGCGACCCATGCTCATCATTTCACGAACATTTGTAGCCCCACCGTCAATAGCACCCGGGACACACTGGGTGGTATCTTTACACTTAAATTTTGTATCTTTATGGTTGCCAGAACTCCCTGTTTTGATTCCATGGGTGTCGCCTGGTCCCACTGTTATAGGAATCGTTGTAAAATTGGAAGATTTCCAAACCACAAAGTTCGCATTCGTTCGGTCTTGAGCATGGCTTCCAGCAGATGCCAACTTAATAGACTTGGCATCATTGCAAGACATACTTGCCCCAGGAGCTAAACTCCCCGCGAATGCCAAAGTAGTTAAACACAAAACAGATACAGCGGTGATGAGTACAAGTGCAAGTTTTTTCATAATTTCCTCCCTTACCCTGGTTAACATTCAGTTTACAAGCTTCTTT
>JAPYPK010000030.1 GCA_029937655.1 Nitrospinaceae bacterium | reverse complement strand
CACCTTTTCTTTGTGACATTCAACGGCTAAACCATAAAGACAAGCCAATGAATTTGCTGGCATCGACGAACGAAACCACTGAATCACATAGCCCTCGTCGTCATAATGAGAAGGCTTAACTAGAACAAGACTGAATTTTTGTTTTTTATTATGTCCCATAACATTGAGATTGGAAAAAGGTAACAATCACATAATTATTTTAAGTTGTCCAATTAATCAGAATCTAGTAACAGTATGTTGAAAATTGTTTCGATATGCGGACAGTTCGCTTCGAGTTTAATAGGGTTAAACAATTTGCGGGACAGAACAACCTGATAGTTATGTTTTATACCCTCTGGTTCTACTGCGAGAATCCCTAAAAACAGATAGTCGTTTACGTTAATTAGCCTCAACCACTTTCTTTTTTACAATTTTCATTGTGAACAACTTTTTTTCTGCTTCGCCGGTGGGTAAAATTGTAGTTTCCCCTGAAACTCCCTGAAAACGCCTTATTTTCAGCAATCCTTTTTTTACTTGAAGACGATTTTTTGCTCCTGAATGAATCGTTTTGAGGAACATTTTTGCAGCATCGTAAGCCTGGGCGGATAATAGTGTAGGGTCCTCCCCAAAAGTATTTTTATATTCTCTTACAAACTTGACCACTTCAGGCCTTTTTGACTCGGGGAAAAAACCATCAACAAAGTATCCCTCCCGCATATATTTACCGGTCATTTTTGTCAATTCTGGGGAGTTCCATCCACTAGCGCCAAGTAGCGTTGCCGTATCTATATTATAAAAAACTAACTGTGGAACGATAAGTCCAATTTTATCGTAAAAACCTGGCAAAAATATAGCGTCATAACTTAATTCTAATGATACTTTTAAATTCTGCACCTCATCTCCTGACCAGAGTCCCATCTCCACTAAAGGCCTAGACATTTGGCTATTCTGTCCTAACGGTTTTGACTCCACATAATTTTTTGCTTGATCATTAACAAATTTTCGAAGGCCATCATCGTCAATACCACCAATTTCACGAATTTGCTTTTTAAAGTCAGTTTGCGAGCGATCATAAGGGATCACGGAAACAACTTCTCCTCCTAAGGATTCCACTTCCTTAACAAAGACGTCTGTAAGTTCGAAACCAAATTCCTCTGAAGGATGGAGAATAACAAATCTGCGCAACCTCAATCTATTAACAGCGTATTCAGCAATATATTTCCCTTGAAGTTCACGTGTAACAGCATTCCGAAAGATATAAGGACTCAATTCTGCGAGTCCAGAAGAAGACGCGGTAGGTGTCATCATCGGCAAGTGATATCTATCTGCAATTGAGACCAAATTTCTTACAGAGTCGCTCAAGACAGGTCCCACAACACCAATCACGCTAGGGTCGGTAGCAAGTTTTTCAACTAACTGCTCTATAGGCGCCGATGCTGAGTTTTTAACAACTGTTTCAAGCTCTTCTCCTTGATATGTTAAACTAGATTCATTCACTGCCAGTTGAACCCCTTGAAGCACTTGCTGCCCAGTCAAAGACATTTTCCCAGTCAACGGCAAAACTAATCCAAGGCGCAATTTATTTTTCTTATTTTCCTCAATTTGTTTTAGCGTGGACTCAAGTGCTAAACGCTCAAGCTTCTCTGGAAATAGTTGCAAAAATCTGGTGATTGTTTTTTGCAATTCCTCCAGGTCACGCTCGTCACGATAAATTGAAATCAATCTTAATAATATTTGGTCTAATGGAAAACCAGAAGAATACATTTTTGAAAACCTGATTAACATAACCTTGTTCAGGTTTTTTGTGACAATCTGACGAATCAACTCTTTTGCCTGATCATGGATAGCTTTATCTTTACTTTGAGAATAAATAGCCTTGAGCTTTTCAATCGCTTTTTTGTAATCAAGACGTTTTTCATCCAACCGTCCAAGGTATATTTTGGCCTCCCATTTTTTTTTAGCGTCGGGGTGAGAAAACACAATCTCTTTCAAGGAAGCTTCTGCTTCATCATGCTGCTCAAGTTCGAACAAGCATTGTGCCTGACCAAATTTCGCATCATGAGTCAACTCTAAAGCTGGCGAACGATTCAAAACCATCTTGTAGTAACGTAGAGCCGTCGCACATGAAAAATTTTTCTGATGAATAGTACCCAGTCGGTAAAGTGCAGCATTACCACGGTCTATACTTGGTTTTCCATTAAGGTAATTTTGATAAAGAAGTTGCGCTTTATCAAAGTCGCCTGAGTAATATAAATGTTCAGCTTCCAAAAAAGGATTAAGAGGGTGGGGTGGGAGTGCGTCACGTTCTGCAGCTGACACATTAAAGGCAAAAAGAAAAACCAAAGTGAAGAAAAATGTTTCACAAAAAAAAGAACTGACTTTAGATTTCATTGCTAGGAATGAGTTGGTTGAATTTATTTATTTTTATCTACCTTAGAATCATAGACCTTGGAATACATTTTTAATCGAAGTGCATTAAGTCGTATAAATCCATCCGCATCATCTTGACGATAGCCATCTCCTTCTTCAAAAGTAACCACATTCTGATCGTAAAGTGAATTGATCGACTTTCTTCCCTCCACTGTACAACTTCCTTTATAAAGTTTGAGCCGAGCTGTTCCTGTAACTGTTTTCTGAGACTCATCGATCGTCTTTTGAAGAAGAACCCGTTCTGGAGAATACCAGAATCCATTGTAAATCATCTTAGCATATGAAGGGATTAAGGAGTCGCGTAGGAACATAACCTCCCGATCCATGGTAATCGATTCAACTGCACGATGAGCAACATGTAGAATTGTGCCACCAGGGGTTTCATAAACACCACGTGACTTCATACCAACAAACCTGTTTTCTACTATATCCACTCTCCCAATACCATTCATCCCGCCAAATTCATTTAACTTGGCAAGCAATGTTGCAGGACTCATCCGTTCACCGTTTAATGCAACAGGGTTACCTTGTTCATATTCAACTTCTATTAACGTTACTTTATCTGGTGCGGCCTCAGGAGAGACGCTCAGCATAAACATATCTTCATCAGGCCCAGTCCAAGGGTCTTCAAGGATTCCTCCCTCATAACTAACATGAAACAAGTTACGATCCATGCTGTAAGGCTTATCCTTACTAACTGGAATGGGTATATCGTGTTCTCTGGCATAGTCCATAAGGACACTCCTTGAGGTCAAGTCCCATTCCCGCCACGGTGCAATAATTTTAATGTCCGGGTTCAAATCTATATATGCCAATTCAAACCGAACCTGGTCGTTCCCTTTTCCTGTTGCACCGTGGGAGACACCGTCAGCTCCACATTTTTGTGCAATGCGGATTTGTTCCTTAGCAATTAATGGGCGCGCGATTGATGTGCCTAGCAAGTAATTTCCCTCATAAAAAGCGTTGCCGCGAAGCATGGGAAACACAAAATCACGAACAAACTCTTCTTTCAAGTCTTCAATGTAAACTTCGCTCGCACCTGTTGCGAAAGCTTTTTCGCGGACAGGGTCAAGTTCCTGCCCCTGACCAACGTCAGCAGCAAATGCAATAATTTCGGCATCGTATTTCTCTTTGAGCCATTTGATGATCACCGAGGTGTCCAACCCTCCAGAATATGCTAATACTATTTTATTTACTTTCATCATAAATCCGTTCTATTTTCATTGAAGATCATGGCGTACAAACCCAAATCATAAAAAACTTCTATTCAAAAACATAACTAATCGTTACTCCAAACAATATTTATTTTAAGAAAGTTACAAGTAGCAAAAATCACATCACGCCTACTCAAAAATTTACCCCAAGCAGGGGGCTTAACCGTAAACATTGAGAATATTTATATCTAAAGCCATCAAAGTGTCACAAGAAGGATCTAATTCTATCATCCAATGCAGCTTGATCTTTTGAAAAAGATTGTAAGGCAGATTGAGTCATAAGGTCGTCCAGAGCGACTTCCTGGGACCACTCATCTAGCCTTGGTATTTTCCCTAAATCGAATATTTTCTTAAGTTCCTCAGGCGAAAAAGGATAAAACAAGTCAACATTTCGCTCTCGACAAAAAGATTCCATCTCACCGCCGGTCATAGTATCCAAAGTAGTGCTAGCAAGCAGATCATCTACAAATTGAACAAAGGCATCAGGCACCTCCCACAGTTTTTGGAACCGAAGCCCATGAGGATGACTGAAGTCAATCCCTGGATTAATATCTTTTCCAATGTTGCTACTCATTGTACCAACAGGATGTTTCATTTTTAAAAATTCCTCCATAGCGGACGGAGGAATAGTCATAACATCAAGCCCCGCAAGAAAAGCCACCTGCTCACCACTCCTAATACTAGCACCAATAAGTCTTGTGGCGACTTCAGGGTATTGTTTGCGCGCTCTAAGAAGAGCATCTTGCGTAGCCAAGGTCACCTTTTCACCAACTAAATCACCTCCGCCTACCGAGTTTTCAGAAACCACCTGGTTGAGTCTTCCTAAAAAAACATTAACAAAATCAGGGTTTGACATCCGAGCTGCAAGGTAGTTTTGGCGTGCTGAGAAACCAAGGGTAAAATTAATTGGCATTCCCTCTTTACGTAACGTCCTAACCGAAAGGTACCCTTCGGGTGTCAAAGGAATTTTAACAATAAAGTACTCCGGACATACACGGTAGTAGCGTCGAGCATAATCTAGCGTCCTCCCAATATTTCTTGACATAGATGGATGCAATTCAATGCTCACCTTAGTTTTAAAAGCTCGAACCAATCGAAGAGCTATGCGACAGTTAATAACAAAACCAACTTCCGTAACCCGCTCTTCTTCCGTCAAGCCTGAGGCCACTTCATTCAATCGAGAAATAGTTTGGTGGATGACTTCATCCATCACCCCAGTTTGAACTACCTGATTCGCCAAAGTATTATTCGTCGTGAGTGCGGTAAATTCAGACTTCCAAATTGACTGGGCTTTCTCTAGATCACCAGTATCAACCCAAAGCTCCGTTCCAGTTTCTTTGAATCGAGCCATAGTTGGATCTGATTGAAATACAGGCTGATCATTCCCAAGCTCCATACAAGCAATATCGTGAATGACGCCATCAAGTTCACTAGAAACAGTGGTCATTTTATTTACCTTTCTTATTGGCTAGGTTTATTTAGCAAACGAAACATATTTCTTTTATAAAATTCAACACCGGGTTGATCGAATGGGTTTACTCCAGACAAATATCCTGTCATGGCCACCGCGCGTTCAAAAAAGTAAAATAGTTGGCCAAGATTATGGGCCGAACGCTCCTTAAGAGTTATGGCAAGGTTAGGAACGCCGCCTTCGAGATGTGCAGTCGCCGAACCTTTGTACGCTTTCTCGTTAATAAAATCCAATGATTTTCCCTCAAGATAACCAAGGCCATCTCTATCGAAATTACTTCTCTCAATTTCAATAACTTTTGATGACTTTTCCACTAACAAAAAAGTTTCAAAAAGGTTGCGAGTCCCCTCCTGAACTCGTTGCCCCAAAGAGTGCAAGTCAGTTGTGTAGTGAGCCGAGGAAGGAAAAATTCCTTTTCCTCCTTTGCCTTCGCTCTCCCCAACAAGCTGCTTCCACCACTCCAAAACATACTCGAAAGAGGAATGAAATGCAGCCATGAGTTCTATAGTTTTACCCTTTTGGAACAATAAGTGGCGGTAGGCAGCATAAAGATAAGCGGTATTTAGGGACAAATCAGAAGACTTCGTTAGTTCTTTTTCAACTAGTAAAGCACCGTCCATAAAATCACGTATATCTATGCCAGCTATGGCAATGGGCAACAACCCAGCCGATGTAAGGACTGAAAAACGGCCGCCCACATCTTCTGGAAGATGGAAGGATAGATAACCCTCCTCTTTAGCTAGATCGTTTATCATGCTTTTTTTGGATTCGGTAGTTACGATAATTCGTCTACTAGCACCTTCTTTGCCATATTTTTTTTCCATGAAATTTCGTAGCAACCGAAATGCAATGGCTGATTCAAGAGTAGTCCCTGATTTTGATATCAAGTTAATGCAAACTTCCCTACCTTCCAAAGCACGGAGAAGTTCTGCATGGTAATCTGAACACATGGTGTGTCCTGCAAAGTAAATTTCAGGGGTATCTTCTTTACTAGCAACCGAACTCAAAAAAGAAATGGCCGCACGAGCTCCTAAGTAAGAACCACCGATACCAATACAAACAAATGCATCGCATTTTCTTATTATTTCATTTTGAGTAGAAAGAATTGAATCAAATAATGAGGAAGGTGTGCGAGAAGGCAAATGCAACCACCCAAGGTATTCACTTCCCTGCCCTGTTTTTTTCTCCAAGTCAGCATGCAAATGATCAACATTTTCCTGCAAAGAACATATCTCTGAATTAGAAACAAATTCTTTAGCATAATCATCATTAAAAGAAATATCCATCATAAAAAATCAAACTCTCTAGCAATAAATTGAAAAACTATTTACCCACTAATTCGACAATCCTTTGATCTTAAAACATCCAATTCTTTCTAGTTTACAGATAGCGAAATTATAAAATAGTTTTTAATTGTTTTTTGTTCAATCAACTGCCTGGCAAATATTTGCGCATTATCTTTTGAATCGAAACGTCCCACGCGAATCTTATACCAAATTTCCCCAGATTTTCTTTTCGTCCTTACTTGATAAACATCTCTCACTCCCTTTTTTTTGAGCGAATTAATCAACTCGCGGGCTTGTTTAGATGAGGTAAAAGCAGCCACCTGCAAAGCATGGATTTGCGTTTTTTCAAGGCCACTGATTTTTTTTTCTTTAGGGTCTATGAGTTTACCTTCAACTCCTAAAACTATTGCCTGCTGACTCTGCCACCCTCGATATATCAAACTTGTAATTAATATTACGACTACAATAAAAAACCACGTCCTAATCATGAGGAATTTGTTGGCGAGGAAACGCGCGAAAACCAAAAATTTCACGGTTATTCCCCTAAGCAAGTCAAAGTAAGGTTTGGACAGCCCCATTTTAACTTTTAGATTTCGCAATAGGCGCAGGTCATTCTCGTTGAGCAATTTTAATCGGTGAATTCTGCTAGACAGGTTGAACTCTGCTGTTTTTCTTAGCATGTCCATACGAAATTTAGAATCACGGTTCTGGAATACTTCCTCACATTTTAGATGAAGAACCTTATCAACATCTTCCCAAGTTTTTTTACAGTAAGCATAAGCAATCATTTCAAGAACCTGCGAATTGTCAGACGTCTCAAACTGATAGGCTTCAAGATAAAATCTCACCGCAAATGAGTCTGATCGATTTGCTCTTAAAAGCTGGGTTAATACAAGATTCACTATTTCTTTTGAGTTCTCACTTTTATTTTTTAAGGCCGCGAGAAAGATAGGCTCGGTTTTACTTACAAACAAATGTTTTCTCAAAAATAAAGAGGCTAAGTTATTGACTATAGAACTGTCCCTGTATTCTCCAGCCTTGAGTATAACAAGTAGCAGATCAACTTCTTCGCTTGTTAAATCATCATCTTCTTTAAAAACGGAAAGCAATGGAGCACGGTAAGATGAATCTTCAGGCCTCAAAAGAAAAGCTTTTAGGTAAATTTTTTGAGCTCTGTCGTCTTTACGGCCAACAAACAAAAGATAATTTGCAAATTTCAAAATAACATCATCACGCAAACGCTTTCCTTTACCAGGTAAAAAATATGAAGAGTAGGTAAAATCAAGAACCGCCTGAAAACCATCAATAACTTCTTCTGACTCCACAGCACTTGGAATATTCATCAGTTTATACACTGCATTATGGAATTTCTGTTCACCAACTAATCCATAAGCAAAAACTCCTATAAATAGGCATATAAAAAAAAGTGCCGCCTGAATAAAGGAATCATCAAAAGTAGCGCTTGGCAATGCTACTTCATGAACAAAGTAAAGGACTAAAAATCCAAACGTGAGCAAAAGAAATAAGGAAATCCCTATTCGAGTAAAAATGTATTTAAGGGCTTGGTACATTGGTCAATCCAGAAGTTGTCGACGGTTCAAAAAGATCCAACTCAACAGGGATAGTTTCAATGGCTCGAGGTAAAATAACCGTTTCTTCCTTAACGGCAATATTCATAGTCTCGGTCGATTGACTGTCTGCAAGAGTTCCAGTAAAGACATCTACTTTTTCAAATTTTATCCCTTCGGGGATTGGAAACTTAACCTGGTTTTTTCCTTGCAAAGCCTTTTCCATATAGAGTGTCCAGATTGGAGCAGCAGCACTCGCTCCTGTCAGACCATGTGCGTGCCGATCGATCATAGGTTCATTATTGTCATACCCAACCCATACAGAAGTAGAAAAATCTTTAGTAAAACCATCAAACCATGAATCCTTAAAATTGTTAGTGGTCCCTGTTTTACCGCCCGCAGGATGTTTAAACCCCATCTGCCGAACAATTCTACCGGTTCCACCATCTATCACTCCCTGCATCATATTTAGCAATGGATATATTGATTTCGGTGCATAGTTCTGCACCCCATGATAAAAGTTTTCATACAAAGGATTCCCTTTAAAATCCTCAATACGTTCAACAAAATAAGGCTCATTATAAATACCAAGGTTTGCAATCGTACTGTATGCAGAAGCCATCTCAAGCGGAGAAACTCCTGAAGTTCCAAGTGCAAGCGAAAGGTTATTCCCAAGTGGGCTGGTGACACCAAACTGGCGAGCCGCTTTTATAACCTTTTCAGGAGTCACCTCCTGAATCAACTTTGCTGAAACAGAGTTTAATGACCTCATCATGGCCTTTTTTAAAATAATATCGCCTGCATACTTGTCACTAAAGTTTTTAGGCTCCCATGGACTTGAACCTTGTATTTCAAAGGCAACGGGTTCGTCTTTAACTATTGAAGCCGGGTTAAAACCATTTTGCTCCATTGCTGTTAGATAAACAAAAGGCTTAAACGATGAACCAGGAAGCCGGTTATTTGAAACTGCTCGATTGAATTGACTATTAGAGTAACTACGACCTCCAAGCATAACCCGAACGGCCCCGCTTTGGTTTTCTATTGACACCATCCCTACCTGTAAATACTTTTTGCCAACCCCATTAACCATCTTACTTTCCAATGCCTCTAAATGGGATAATGCAGACCTCTGAGCAAAACCTTGAAGGCGTGTATCTAAGGTAGTAAATACTTTTAGTCCACCAAAGTGAACAAACTCTTTTCCATACTTACTTTCTAATTTCGCAAGTACATAGTTAAGAAAATACCGACTCGGGTTATCATCTTCTCTTGGTCTAATCAATTCCAACGATGACGACAATGCCTCATTTTTTTCTTCTGAAGAAATCAGGTGTTCTTTAACCATTCTTATTAGAATATGTTCGGCTCTACGCATAGAGCGTTCATAGTTTTTAAATGGATTAGCGTAATTCGGTGAGTTTGGCAAACCAGCTAAGAGAGCCCCCTGCAAAATGGTTAAATCTCGTGCTCTTTTTCTAAAATAGGTTTGCGACGCTTCTTCAACGCCATAAGCCCCACTACCAAAATAAATCTGATTACAATAGGCCTCAAGAATTTTTTCTTTTGAGAAGGTGGCTTCCAATTGGAAGGAAATTAAGAGTTCCTTGACTTTGCGTACCCAATTTCTTTCAAAAGAAAAAAAAAGATTTTTTGAAAGTTGTTGGGTAATGGTACTACCTCCCTGCAATATTTTTCGTTCACGAATATTCATATAAAGCGCTCTCATTAAAGCCCGATGATCCAAGCCTTTGTGCCGATAAAAACTGGCATCTTCTGCTGCTATGATGGCATTCGTAAAATTTGGAGAAATATCTTCCAAGGGGACAGGATAGCGTTGGCCTAAAACTTTAATTCTTTCTCCGTCAGCAGAGTAAATTTCGGTGGCAAGACTAAGGTTAATTTTTCTCAAGTCATTTGGTAATTGAGGTAAGTCTCGACTAAACAGAAAGTAAGACCCCAACCCGACAAAAACACCCAAAAGCATCAAAATATAAAAGGAAAAAACTATCCGTTCGATTAAGTATCTAATCAAGGGTTGCCTCCAACTGAAGGAACTGTAATGGCGCTAAACTCTTCCCCCCATATATCGAAATTCGTTCTTTCGATTTGAGACAATAAGTTATTGGCTATTTCTCGGGAAACAGGAATTAAAAGAACCCCCGTGTAGTAGTCGGTATTGTACTCAATACCAAACTCGAGACTCGATACTGTTTTGTTTGAAGGTTCAAGTTCTCGAACACCAATACGGGTGATGCTGTAGTCCTTGGCAAGGAACCACCTAGGATCAGGAAAAACAGCGTGCTGTGTTTTTGGATCAAGCGATTGCAAAAGAGGAAGAAATACGGCTACAGAATATACTCGGTCTTTTTCAAACCCCACCTCTTCTAAACTGCCCTGTTTAACAGTGCGTGTAGCCTGTACTTCTTTAAGCGCATCTGTTGCTACAAATACTTCATGAACAGGAATATTATGAGAATCAAGAAAACTGATGGTAAACCACTGCCCAAAACGCTTCAAAAGAACTCTCGTCCAATTGTATTTAGAATCGATAGAAATAAGCTCAAATGGTGAAATTATTCGAACCGACCACTGCCCAGGAAAGTCGTAATAGAGATCAAGAAATTTTTCACGTGATAACACTAGCGGGAATGATGGTTCAGTATTTTCAAATAAAGCTTTAAGTGAATCAATCGCCTCAGCAGACTCCTGCCTCGAATCGAGCAAGGAACGGATCGACTGAACTTTAGTTTGGGCAAGAATGGTTTGTCTATCTTTATCCCAAACCCTCCCCAATTGAGGACGAGCACTATTTTGCCATTTAAGGTAATTCCCTATGCCCCGTTCAAAAATTTTTCCATAAAATTCCAAGGGGAAAAGAACTAGAATGCCAAGGCAAAGCATAATACCCATCCACCATTGTCTTTGGATCCCGGATAATTTCACCTAAATCACCTCATAGTTTTCGATTTCTTCAAAGATCTCTACAAGAACCGCATACACTCAGTCCGTATATCAGTATCCATTTGTCTAAAAAGAGTCCGTGTTTTTTAGAGGAATCAATGACCATCAACCCTGAACACGCAGGCTTTTTGAAAGTTATCAACCTTTTACGAAGTCGACCAACTTCACGTCCAGGAAAGTCTTTGATCTAGAAATATTTGCACTTGGAAATTCTCAGGCATTCATTTATCAACAACCACTACTAAAAGAAGACTTAATACAAAAAATTTACCTGACTTTAAGTTCACCTGTTAAGAAATTTTGCCGCTTCTCTAGAAAAGTAAGTCAGAATCATTTGCGCCCCAGCTCTCTTAATGCTTAAAAGAATTTCCATCATTACTTTTTCACCATCGATCCAACCTTTTTGGGCAGCAGCCTTCACCATTGAATACTCGCCACTTACATTATACGCGGCCAAAGGGACATTGACCTCACTTTTCACCTGAGAAATAATATCTAAATAAGAAAGAGCGGGTTTCACCATTATAATATCGGCGCCCTCTTCTACATCTTGCAAAACTTCTTTGAGACCCTCAGATGCATTTGCAGGATCCATTTGATACGAGCATCGATCCCCAAATTGAGGAGATGAACCTGCTGCTTCTCTAAATGGCCCATAAAATGCCGATGCATATTTAGCCGCATACGACATGATAATTGTTTCCTGTTGACCGGTCTCATCTAAGGTTGCACGAATCGCTTGAACACGGCCATCCATCATATCAGAAGGGGCAACAATGTCGGCACCTGCCTCTGAGTGAGTTAAGGCCATTTTTGATAAAACTTCCAAGGTCGCGTCATTTAGGATCTGACCATCATTAACTATCCCGCAATGGCCATGATCTGTGTATTCATCTATACAAACGTCTGTAATGACAACTACTTCCGGAACAGCATTTTTAATTTCACGTATAGCGCGCTGAACAATTCCATCAGGATTGTATGCTTCAGAACCAAGTTCATTTTTTTTATCTGGAATCCCAAAAAGGATCACCGCTGGAATACCCAATGCGTAGCTTTCCTTAACCTCTAACACCAAATTTTTGATTGAAAAGCGGCACACACCTGGCATGGATGAAATTTCTTGCCTAACATCTGACCCTTCGCAGACAAAAAATGGCTCAATCAGGTCATCGGTAGACAGAGAGGTCTCACGAACCATTCTTAGAATGCCTCCGCTCTGACGCAAACGCCTATATCGATGGGTAGGAAATGTCATAAGGAGGAGTAAACTATATAAAACGAATAAATATTTTGAATTTTCGGGATCGCCAGCAAATAACAAAATAAGGTTACCACAAGCCTACATAAGCGACAATAGATCAATTAACTGCGGCAAAACTAGACCCACTACACACGATGCAGGTGTTAAGTTTTTGACGAAACTTATAAACCAAAAACAAGCACCTCCACTTCATAGCATTATTAAATAAATAATAAATTAATCATTTGTTCCATTATATTTACGGTTAACCTAAAAAAAAACATAGAAACGAGTTAAGGGTCATTGCTGGTCTGGCACAAGTCTTGCTCAAGTAATGTTAAAGCACTGTACAAGCGAGAAGAATCTTAATTCTTCCTTAAAACAAACTCCAAAGGAGAACCACTGGATGGAAGCATTTGAAGGATTTCAAGATAAAGAATTTGACCTACTTAATGAAGCAGTATTAAAGGCTATTGTTTCATCACCAGATGTGGAGAAAGTTCTTCAGTATTTTAAATCTAAAGACCTGATTAATGAGATGGCTGTTGTAAACCTTATTCTGAGTTTAGAGGAGCTATCCAGCCTCATGTTTCCAGAAGGAACAGACAAATTGACTCAGACCATTGACTCTCAATCAGAAAATCGACCTCAGAAAATAAAAATTCCGATAGATGAGAACACCCAAAAAAAAATCCCACTTAAACCAAACAACCATTACCTTGTTGATGGCAAGGTATTAAATGGCAAAGAGATCCTCTTCGAGAAACATTTTCAAGGAAGGTTTAACGAAAAGCAGTGGCTAAAAAGGGCTAAAATTAAAATATAGAAAACCTATAAAGGCCCTGCCTTGCCAAAAAAAATTATTTGTTTTTGAAAATTTTTGAATCGCACGAGATATATTTTATTTGTTTAATTGGGACGACAAAAATCTCATCCATAGTGGTCAATTCAAATAGCTCCAAATCGTCACTAAAACCATGCTTTTCTGTATTTTCAAAAACTATTTCTTCATTATCAATAAATACCACTTTCAACCGATATAACATAATCTCTCCTAATTCTATTATATGACTTTTAGCCTCTAGATCTAATTAGGCAAAGCTACCGCTTCAAATTTTTCATGCAGAGGATTCCCCAAATAATCTTCTACATAATTTTTTAGGTACCCCTTTTCGTACAATTTTTTATTAGAAAGTTTAGAGTTTACCTTATGCAAAACCTTGAAGTTGCAGTTTGGAAACCGTGCCTTAAATTCATCAAAGGTAGTTCCCGAAATATCTTTTTCTTCTCCAGAGGAACCCTCCATAATGACCTTGGGAAGGAACACTTTCTTTTCGTTGGTCAACCTTCTACCAACATCGTCAAAAGTAAGCAAAGTACTACAATTGGAATCACCACCAAGCGTATCGTTAGGAACATACAAATAACGTGCTCGATTCTTTCGAAGTAAACTCATAACCTTGTATACATTCCCAGCCATGACCACCGCATCCTTTTTCTCCAACTCACAAGCATCAAATGTCTTAATAATTTTATTTCGGTTCAAAAAGGCTGTAATATCCGATTCCGTCTGAATCATTGTACTATTGGGTAGGTTGGCCTCGTAAATTTTTTTCGCCTCTCTAGGGAGAAACTTTTTACCTTGTCTCATCAGCATAGTGGTATCTCGATCAAGATATTTTAGCGGGGTAAGGCACCCCATCCAAAGCAAACACTTCTTATTCACTTGTGAAACTTTGATTGCATCAGCATACATGGTATCCGGCCCAAACGAATAAAAATTGGCTGAGGTAACCGCTGGGCCATCCAGGATTTTTAATACCTGATCCACTGTAGGACCATGGGGCATCAGGCGCTTTCTGTAAGATCCTAATGTAATTACCGAAAGTTCAAAGTTAATCCTGCCTGGGTATTTCTCTGCTAATCGATTGATCTCATTTGCGGGAGTATACCCGACGGTAAACAGGGTAATATTTTTATCCGTGCTATCCAGAAATTCATTCAACCAATCCATAGCACGGGGGTGTAAAAAAAGATCGGTCCACTCCATATACTCATTCCCACCGACAACCCAGTGTTCTGTTCCAGTGGGGTACGCCTGTATTTGCTTGAGTATATATTCCCAGTCTTCTTGAGTGGTCAGAGGGGTGTCAAAGGTAGTTCTATAACCAGTGTCTTTTTCGTAACAGAAAGCACATTTCACTGGACAGGTTTTGCCCAAACTAAGAGGAATTTTCCTGTCATTCATTTCGCGTCGGAACACCTCGTGCAACAATTCTTTATCCAAGATAAGTTCTCCCGATCAAACGATAAAAAAAATATTTTCGTCACAAAAGGTTATTAATTTTCCCAATCATTAAAAACTTTTATCAAGTTCTCATCCACGGGGACTTCCTCCCTCTGTTCATCAGTCAATTCTTTAACTAATTGACTCACATGTACAGAAGCGCACCCCATAAAAGCCATACTTTCCTGAGCCAGTTTATACGTACCCTCTTTTAATTTTTTTTGAAATTCGTCCAAGTGATTTTTATTAAAAGGTTTAATCTCTATAGCTTTCTTAAAAGATTCTATCGCCCCATAAAAATCTTTTTTTTCATGAAGGTCTATAGCATCCTTCAATACATCCTGCGCCTCTCTAAATTCCTCAACTGTAACTGGTGTTCTATCCATAACAACTATAATCCCAATTAATAAAATTAATGGAAACAAACCGTTCTTAAAATAAAAGCTCTTTAAACTATAACTC
>JAPYPK010000183.1 GCA_029937655.1 Nitrospinaceae bacterium | reverse complement strand
ACGATGATCTTTGACTGGTCTGCGATGGCTTTAAAGTCATAGGATGTGTGGTCAGTTAAAATTACTACGCAATCGTATTGGTTTATGTTTTCTAGTGGGATACTTTTTTTTCCTGCAAATTGTTTGTACTTTCTGGTGGGTTTTATTTTAGGGATATAGGGATCATTGTAATCTGTCACAGCATCCTTTTCCTCCAGCAACTCCATGATTTTAAATGTGACAGACTCACGGGTGTCATCTACATTTTTTTTATAGGCCAACCCAAGTAAAAGGATTCGACTGTTTTTAAGACTTTTCCCTTCTCGATTGAGTGCAAAAATTATTTTTTGAATGACGTAATCGGGCATTAAGGTGTTTATCTCGCCAGCAAGTTCTATGAAGCGGGTGGTAATGCCGTGTTCTCTTGCTTTCCAGGTAAGGTAAAAAGGATCAATCGGAATACAATGCCCTCCTAATCCAGGTCCGGGATAAAAAGGCATAAAGCCAAATGGTTTTGTACTGCAAGCTTCTATTACTTCCCAAACGTCGATTCCCATTTTTTCATATATAACTTTTAATTCATTGACTAAGGCAATATTTACAGCTCTGAATACATTTTCAGTTAATTTTGTAGCTTCAGCGACTTTTGTTCCAGAAACTAAAACTGTTTTATTTACGATAAATGAATATAGGCTATCGGCTAACTCTAAACTTTTAGGGTCATCGGCGCCAATAACCTTTGGAGTTGTTGCGATGGAATATTTCTTGTTGTTAGGGTCTTCTCGTTCTGGAGAATAGGCGACGAAAATATCTTTATTTGCTTTAAGCCCACTTCCTTCCTCCAGTTCGGGTATTAATACTTCCAGAGTTGTTCCTGGGAAAGTGGTTGACTCAAGCACGATTAGTTGGTTTTTTAATATATGTGGCGCTATTTTTTGAGCCGTCGAAATAATATAGCTCATATCTGGTTCTCTGTTTTTATTAAGAGGTGTAGGAACACAAATTAAAATACAGTCTAGGTGCCTTATCAAGGTATGGTTTGTACTGCCTTTGAATTTACCTTCCTTATTTAGACACTTTATTTTTTCACCAGAAATATGCTTGATGTAGCTTTTTCCTTGAGATAACAGATCTATTTTTTCTTGGTCTATATCTAGACCGGTGACTTGAAATCCGGTTTTGCAGAACTCGATTGCTAAAGGCAACCCTACGTAACCCAGGCCAATTATTCCGATATGCGCCTTTTTTTCTTTTATCTTTTGAAGAGTCATGGTGTTTTAGAAAAAGTTGTAAATTTCGAGTGGGTTGCGCTGAGGGTTTATTGTGTTAATAGAACTATACGAAAGAGTTCCAGAAAATATTTTCTAAAAAACCTATTTATATAACAGTTTGTTTTCTACTTATGACGTCATTAGTTAATGGATACATTAGCTCAGGAACAGTATTTTCTAAGTTATTAAAAAAACTTTAAGGGAAATTCAAGGTAAAAAATAGTAATTGATTAGCTAATTCCATTAATTTTTCCACATCACTTCTAAAGGCAACTGGATTATATCAGAAGTAAGAAGTAAAGGTTGTTAACTAGGAATTCCGGTCCGAACCTCTATTCTCTAGGTATTAATTTAGAAAAGAATTATGAATGTTTTCTTGATGGGAATTGGTTACAATTAAGACTGAGTTGTTTTAAGCATAAGGGCATTGAGGCTCAATTACCGTTTTATTTCCATTTTTTTTGGAGTATTTCATTCAATGGACGTTGATACGAAATTACCAGTAGGTCTTTTTGAAGGAAAAACTATATTGGTGACAGGTGGTACAGGTTCCTTCGGCGGTTATTTCATTGATTACCTTTTAGATAAAAATTTTAAAGAAATTAGAGTTTTTAGCAGAGATGAATTGAAACAAGATGATATGCGACTTCGCCTTCAGAACCCCAAGGTAAAATTTTATATTGGGGATGTTAGGGACCGCAGTAGTGTGGATGATGCGATGTCAGGTGTGGATTACGTGTTTCATGCGGCTGCATTAAAACAAGTTCCTGCCTGCGAGTTTTTCCCTAAGCAAGCTATGCAGACAAATGTTATCGGAAGTCAGAATGTTATTGAATCGGCAATCAGTCGTGGAGTTTCTAAGGTGGTTAGTCTCAGTACAGATAAGGCAGTTTATCCAGTCAATGCGCTTGGTATAACTAAAGCTCTTATGGAAAAAGTAATTCAGTCAACTTCAAGAAAACTTTCTAAAGGGCAAACAGTTTTGACATTAGTTCGCTATGGGAATGTTCTGTTTTCCCGCGGTTCCGTGATTCCGCTTTTCATGAAACTGATCAGAGAAAACAAGGCTCTTACCTTGACAGATCCCCGTATGACAAGATTTTTATTGCCTCTAAAAGAAGCGATCAATCTGGTTGGCTTTGCTCTTGAAAATGGGAGGCAGGGAGATATTTTTGTTCGCAACGCTTCCTCTTGTTCGATGGGGGACCTTGCTCAGGCTTTAAAGAATATTTTCCAGTCAAACTCTAAAATTGAAATCATTGGCATGCGGCATGGAGAAAAAATGCATGAAACTTTAGTTTCTAA
>JAPYPK010000182.1 GCA_029937655.1 Nitrospinaceae bacterium | reverse complement strand
CGGGGAGGAGGGTAATTAAGCAGCTTGTTTAACCATTTCTCCTTCAAAAGCTGAATCGATAGAGGTGGCGTTTGTGGATCGTTTCACTTTGGCAACTCTGATGTTTTTTACCAGACCCATTTTTTTGAGAGTCCAGATGGCCATCCAGGTAATGTCTAACTCCATGGGACGCAGACCATGCTGAGCTGATTTTGGAAAGGCGTGATGGTTATTGTGCCAGCCTTCTCCGTAGGCGAGAATAGCCACCCACCAACAGTTAGTAGAAAGATCGTTTTCCAGTTCAAAGTTTTTATAGCCAAAAGCATGTGCCGCGCTATTAACAAACCAAGTGCCATGATAGACAAGTACGAGTCGCAAAAATATTCCCCATACAACCCAAGGTAGTCCTCCGATTGCAAGAAAAATAAAGCCAAGTACAAACTGATTTTTAATATAGTTTTTTTCTAGAAACTGGTAGAACTTGTTGTCTGAAATATCCTTCGTGTAGTTTTGAATTACTTTGTCATCGTCGAATTCTGGGTGTTTATAGACCATCCACCCTAGATGTGCCCACCAGAGACTATTTTTTGCGCTATGTGGATCCCGCGCTGTATCTGATCCTGCATGGTGCATCCGGTGATGAGCCACCCACTTAATAGGTCCGTTCTGGCAAGCTAGTGATCCGATAAACACAATAGTATTAGCCAGCCACTTTGGAAGATCCATTCCTCTGTGGGTAAGATACCTATGATAACCAAAACAAATTCCAATAGAAGCAGTCAACCAGTGCAAGAATAACATCAGAGCTACCGCACTCCAGGAAAAAGCAAAAGGGAAAAATGCCAATAACGCTCCAAGATGAAGGAAGATAAAAAATCCAGCAATGCCCTTGTTAAACGTGAGCTTAGGCTTTACTCGTGATAAAGTTGGCATAGTCGGTTACTTTCAATTGGGTTATAGTTAACTTAATTTTTCTTCAATGGTTAACATACTAACCTTGAATGTCGAATACGAATGTAAAACTTATGTAATATTTAACGCATGAGGAAGGATTAAAAACTTGGACATTTCTTCTAATCCAGAGACTCTTTTATGAAAAGCCTTCAAGCATTATTTCATCCTATTTTTGTGTTTATTGTGATTCAGGTTGCCTGGATTGGTTTGATGGCAGTTTGGATATATTGGTATTTTAAGAATAGCCAGAATTTGGCTGAGTTTACCAAAAAACTTCCTCCCGAATTATTAGAGTCGAACTTTAATTGGGTTGTCCTTTTAGAGGGCGGGGTACTGATGTTAATGATTCTTGCCGGAGTTTATGTGATATTCGTTTACTGGAATAAGCAGTCTCGACTAAATCAACTTCAAAGCAATTTTGTTTCAAGTGTATCTCATGAGCTAAAATCCCCTCTGGCATCTATTCGACTTTACTTAGAAACGATCAAGTACCAAAAAGTGTCGTCGGAAGAGGCACAAGACTTTGTTGAGATTATGTTGTCTGATACAGAACGATTATCCGATCTTATAGATAATATTCTTGAATCAAGTAAATCTGATCCGAAGAGCATGCGATTACAATTTACTTTGGTGGATATTGTTTTATTTTTACAAGAAATAATTAATCGCCATAAAAAATTATTTGAAGATAAACAGTGTCAGATTCAGCTGAAATTTAATAGTCATGCCAAAGTCAATATAGATGCTAAGGCTATGCGAATGGTTTTTAATAACTTAATTGCGAATGCCTTGAGATATTCACATTCTGGTACTACCCTTATTATTGAAGTCAGGCAGGATCAAAAATTTTGTATTATTGATTTTATAGACCAGGGATTTGGATTTAAAAAAAAGGAACTTAAAAAAGTTTTTAAAAAGTTTTATCGGGTGCAGAATCAAGAAACTCAAGATTTAGAAGGTGCTGGGTTAGGTCTGTATATTTCTCGTCAAATTATCAAGAGCCACAAAGGAAAAATAAATGCTTTTAGTGAGGGCCAAGGAAAAGGTGCTCGCTTCATGGTGAGTTTGCCAGTTGATAATACTTTTGCTGAAAAAAATCAAAAGTCTGCAAGTGAGGTGAATTAGTAATGGCGGAAGCGAATAAAATATTATTAGTTGAAGATGATCCACATTTGGCAAAAGGTCTTCAGTTTAACCTTGAACGGGAAGGTTATGAGGTGTTTTTAGTTGATAATGGTGCTTCTGCGCTCGATCAATTACGGGAAAAGGATTTTGACCTCATAGTTCTTGATCTTATGCTCCCTGGTTTGGGAGGGCTTGAAGTAGCACGTACTATAAGAGAAACTAATATACGATTTCCTATTCTCATGCTGACCGCTAAATCGTCCAAAAAAGATCGAGAAATTGGTTTACAAGCGGGGGCAGATGATTACCTGACGAAACCTTTCCATCTCCCAGAACTTCTGTTGCGTATAAAGGGTATTCTGCGTCGCTCGGAATGGTATAAAGAGCCAGTGCACGACCAAGATGTTTTTCGGTTTTCTGAAATGTGGATTAATTTTAGGACTGGTAAAGTCAAAGGTGTTGACGGTGAGTTTTACTTAACCACCAAGGAAGCTCTTGT
>JAPYPK010000029.1 GCA_029937655.1 Nitrospinaceae bacterium | reverse complement strand
CATTACCCCATAAAAAACGTGCTTAGAATTTTACCTTTAACGGGGTCTGATATGTCCATGGGAGACACCTATTATGCTACCTTCCTTCCCCTGCTTTTTTCTATTCATTCATATTTTATTGCTCGGTGCCATTGGAAGTAGTTTGTTTTAATGACTTTAAAACTCAAAAGCATTAAATCATATTTAAAAATGACAGCCTACTCTTAACATCCAACTATGGTTTTGGCGAATAAAACGACTTTACGCGATCTTTAATCATTCTCTTTGAAAGTTTCGGTCATTATCGCAAACTGTTGTTACTTTCTTAACTTATAAAGCACATCATGGTATATTGAATAACTTTTCTGTAATATATAAAAAAATATTGCAAACCGCATCACCTCTTGCAAACCTGCTACCTAGTAAGGCTCTAGAAGTAGCAATAACTTTTTAGCAGTAAGTTAATTAAATATTTATGGCAAACAACAACAATGCTCGGGATGACACTCCCCAATGCGAAAAATGCCTTCCTGCATTCTGCTGTAATTATTTTGCTTTTGGAATAGATGAACCCGAAAATCGCAAGGACTACGAAAGTCTATTGTGGAAACTTGCTCACGAAAAAGTATCAATCTATGTTTACCGAAACCAATGGTACATTATGATCCATACTCGGTGCAATTTCTTGACTCCTGATAACAAGTGTGGAATTTATGAAGACAGGCCATATCTATGCAAAGAGCATAGCGTGGAAAACTGTGAATACACAGGCGATGACTATGGATTTAGCGATCACTTCAAAAGTTATGATGACCTTCTTGAGCACATTAAAGAGAACACTAACTTTCGGTTTAAGCTAGATCCTACTGGCGTGCGCCCAAACTGCGTGTGAGGAGTTTTATGTGGGTTATCTTTTGCTTTCTTAAACGTTCTTTCGCCGGCTTATAAATCTTTCTCTATGATTTTTTTGTCGTAGAATCCTCGTCAGGTTTTTTATCTTTTTTAACGCTCTTTTCTTTTTTATCCACCATTTTTTTCTTAGTCTGTGCTACCTTCTTTTTCTCCCCATCAGATTTTTTACCTGTTGTTTTAGCTATAGATTCCTTGGCATCTTTTTTCGGTTTTTTTTCTTTTTCCTCGACTGCTGCCTTTTTAGCAGTCACCCCCACCTTTTTCTTCCCCTTGTCCGGCTGTTTTACAGGCGATCCACCCTCCCGGTCTACCAACTCAATAAATGCCATAGGAGCATCGTCCCCCAGCCGGTGACCCAACTTAATAACCCGAGTATACCCACCTGGGCGGTTTGCATACCTCTCAGCGAGAGGGCCAAATATTTTTTTCAATGAATCTTTATCGGCAACCAGCTTTAAAGCATGGCGACGGGCATGTAGTGTCCCTTTTTTCCCAAGTGTAATGGTTTTTTCTACTTTCCCACGCAACTCCTTGGCTTTAGCTAAAGTGGTACGAATCCGTTCTCTACCAATTAGAGCAGTCACCATATTCCTAAATAGTGCTTTTCGGTGTGCTGATGTGCGCCCAAATTTTCTACCCGTTTTTAAATGCCGCATTATCGTGGGGTGTCCTTAGTTAGGATTCTCTTAAAATAAGAGATCATAAGTCGATATTAGCTTCAACCTCTACTTCTTTTTTCTTTTTGACCTGCGTGATATGTTTCAGGTCTTCTTCGTCAAGCTTTACTCCTAAATGCAACTCCATACCATCTAGGATTTCTTTAATCTCATTAAGAGACTTACGGCCAAAGTTTCTTGTTCTCAGCATTTCCGAGTCTGTTTTTTGAACTAACTCAGCAATAGTTTCAATATTGGCATTTTTTAAACAATTATATGAACGCACTGAGAGCTCTAGCTCTTCTACACTCTTGGCTAAATTAATCCACATTTTCTGTTTTTCTTGGTTAGCTACTGGCTTCTCTGGCTCGGGCTCCTCATCAAAGTTAATAAACACCTGCATATGATCTTTAGCAATTTTAGCGCTATGAGCTACAGCGTCTTCCGGAGTAATGCCTCCATTTGTCCATATTTCCATGACTAACAAATCATAATCAGTAGATTGACCTACTCGTGTGCTCTCAACGTGATAAGAAACTTTTTCAATTGGAGAAAAAACTGAATCGACTGCTATCATTTGCACAGACTCCCCTTCCAATTCTTGTTTTTCTGCAGGGACATAGCCTCTACCTTTACGTACGATCATTTCAATGTTCAGGCTACTATTTTTATCCAGCGTTGCAATCAGATGGTCAGGGTTTAGAATGGTGACCTGCGAGTCGGCAACGATGTCCTTAGCACTTAGCTTGCCTTGTCTATCTTTCTTAAGATATATTCTTTTTTCATCAACGTCTTCAGCTAAAGTCAAATTTACCTGTTTGAGGTTGAGGATAATTTCTGTAACATCTTCAAGAACTCCGGGAATTGACGAAAACTCATGGAAAACCCCTTCAATTTGTACAGCAACAATGGCAGCTCCCTCTATAGAGGAAAGGAGCATCCTTCTAAGTGAGTTACCAGTAGTAACTCCATAACCTCTTTCAAAAGGACCTACTGAAAACTTTCCATAGTTTTCGTTTTTTACTCCTTTTTCAAATTCTAAGCGTTTGGGTTTAACGATTCCTTGCGCGTTGAACATATTTCCTCCAATTTTTCTGGTGGATTAGCACCAAGTCTATGTTTTATGATTTTTAAGTTCTCAATAAGAGCTATCGAGAAAAAAGTTCAACTATTAATTGTTCCTCAATTGGAATTGTAATATCTTCTCTTGTAGGCAAATCCTGAACAATTCCTTTCTTCGTCTCCACATCAAACACCAGCCAATGAGGTTGATTCTTATCTTTTATATTTTGCAACGCGGTCTTGATAGGAAATTTCTCAATTTTTTTCTGAGCAGGTGCTACCTCATCACCTTTACTTAAAATGTAAGAAGGAATGTTAACTTTTCTTCCATTAACAGTAAAGTGGTTATGGCGAACCAATTGTCGAGCAGCATTTCTTGATGGAGCCAAACCCATTCTATAAATTATATTATCGAAACGTAATTCAAGGGTTTGTAGAAGGTTCTCGCCCGCAACCCCCTTTTTCCTCTCAGCACGAGCGAAGTAGGCGCGGAAAGGCTTTTCCAGCACCCCATAAATTCTTTTAACTTTTTGCTTTTCTCGCAACTGAAGACCATATTCAGAAAACTTTTTGCGCCCTTGACCATGCTGACCAGGAGGGTACCCCCGCTTCTCGATAGCACACTTCGCGGTCTCACATCTATATCCTTTTAAATATAATTTCATGCCCTCGCGACGACATAAACGACAAACAGAACCTGTGTATCTTGCCAACTTATTGATCCCCCATATTAAGGATTGACATTAAACTCGCCTCCGCTTTCGTGGCCGGCAACCGTTATGAGGCATTGGGGTCTTGTCCCGAATGACCGTAACCTCCATCCCTATATTAGAGAGTGAACGAATGGCTGATTCACGACCGGGACCTGGTCCCCTAATGCAAACCTCGAGTTTTTTCATCCCCATATCCCGTGCCTTAATTCCCGCCTTTTCTGCAGCAACCTGGGCAGCAAAAGGGGTGCTTTTTCTAGAGCCTTTAAATCCTTGAGCTCCCGCACTAGACCAAGAAATAACATTACCGGACAGGTCGGTGATCGACACAATTGTATTATTGAATGTTGCCTGAATATGAGCAACCCCAAGTTCCGGAGCATTTTTGATTCTTTTTTTTACACTTTTTTTATCCTTTTCCACCGCCATAAATAATTTTCCTCTATTTATTTTTTAGTTCGAGCGCCCACTGTTTTTTTTGGCCCCTTCCGACCCCTGGCATTGGTATGCGTTCGCTGACCACGCACCGGAAGCCCTTTACGATGCCGTATACCACGATATGCGCCTATATCCATCAACCGCTTCACATTCATATTAATCGAACGGCGAAGATCACCTTCTACCTCATATTCTTTTTCGATGACCGCTCTGATACGAGAAACTTCGTCCTCAGTAAGATCTTTTATGCGAGTATTTTCATCGATCTTAGCTTGTCCCAGAATCTTAATAGAGGCAGGCTTTCCGATTCCATAAACATACGTAAGGGCAATAACAGCTCTTTTATCTTTAGGAATATCTACACCCGAAATACGTCCCACAATTTCTCCTTTTGAAAACTACAGGGGAAAACCTATCCCTGTCTTTGTTTATGCTTGGTATTCTCAAAAATTACACGAACGACTCCCTGTCGACGAATAACCTTACACTTTTTACAAATCGGCTTTACTGATGACCTTACTTTCATAATTTCTTTCTACTTATGTCTATAAGTGATGCGCCCTCGGGTCAAATCATATGGTGAAAGTTGAACTTTGACCTTGTCGCCCACAAGTATTCTAATAAAATGCATTCTCATTTTCCCCGAAACATGGGCTAAAATTTTATGCCCATTATCAAGCTCTACCCTAAACATTGCATTTGGTAAGGGTTCTAGCACCGTTCCTTCGACTTCTATCGATTCTTCCTTTGACATACTAGGACACCACAGCGCAAACTCTGGAAAAAATATCCTCTACGCTTCCAGAACCCTGAACTGTTTTCAAGTTACCTTGTTTTCTATAATACTCCTTGAGGGGAGCGGTTTCTTGTTCGTAAACCTCTAACCGTTTCTTGATAGTGTCCTCCTTATCATCTTCGCGTTGACAGAGTTCTCCTTCACAACTATCACAGACACTCGCCTTTAAGGGAGGACGTGACATTTCATGAAACATAGCCCCACAGTCAATACAAGTACTCCGCCCCGTAAGCCGGCCTACCAACTCTTCGCCTTCAACCTCAATGTCCACCACCGCATCTATCGACAAATCCATCTCATCCAAAGTCTCTGTTAGCCTTTCAGCCTGCACTATGGTTCTAGGAAAACCGTCAAGAATGAACCCTGCCCGACAATCTTCCTCTACAATTCGCTCTTTGATCAATCCGATAACAACATCATCTGGAACCAGTTTTCCCGCATCCATAAATATTTTTGCTCGGTTACCAATCTCGGTACCATTCTGAATCGATTTTCTCAGAATATTTCCCGTAGAAACTTGCGGTCTCCTAAATTTTTCATCCAACATTTTAGCTTGGGTCCCTTTGCCCGCACCCGGCGGACCGAGTAGGATAAGTCTCACAAATCAACCCCGCCGACCTTTGATCCGGCCTTTTTTCATAAACCCGTCATAGTTTCTCATCACCATGTGCGATTCTAACTGCTGCATTGTATCCAACGATACACCTACGACAATTAAGAGACTGGTTCCACCAAAGTAAAATGGGATATTGATATATTTTATTAAATAATCTGGCAAAATGCAGACCAATGACAGATATATCGCACCATAAAAAGTAATCTTCGATAAAATTTCGTCAATATACTCCGAGGTCTTTGCGCCTGGCCGTATTCCCGGAACAAAACCTCCATGCTTCTTCATATTGTCTGCAACATCAACCGGGTTAAAAATAACTGCCGTATAAAAATAACAGAAGAAAAAGATAGCCCCAATAAAGATCAAACTATAAACAATCGTACCTGGTGTCAGCATCGCTGAAACATTTTGCATCCATGGGTGGGTAGTGAATTGGGCTATAGTCGCCGGAAACATGATGATAGAAGACGCAAATATAGGCGGTATAACACCCGAAGTATTTACTTTAAGTGGCAAGTGAGTACTTTGCCCCCCATACATTTTTCGCCCTACCACACGTTTGGCGTACTGAATAGAGATCCGCCTTTGACCACCTTCAGTAAACACAATCATACCAATTACAGCAGCCATAAAAACCAACAAGAATAACATTAGCAATACAGATAATTCTCCTGTTCCCATTAAATCCATAGACTGAAAAATTGCAGCTGGTGTCCCTGCCACGATACCAGAAAAAATAATCAACGAAATCCCATTACCAATACCCCGTTCAGTAATCTGCTCACCGAGCCACATAAGAAATGCGGTTCCAGCGGTCAAAGTCAAAACAGTCATCACCCGAAATGACCAACCCGGCATAGGAACAATCGAACCTCCTGACGGGCTTTTCATTGCCTCTAATCCCACAGCAATACCTGAACTTTGAATCATACTCAAAACAATCGTTCCATAACGCGTGTACTGCGTGATTTTTTTTTGTCCTTGCTCCCCTTCTTTTTTAAGCCTCGCCAAATAAGGAGAAACCATTGTCATCAATTGGAGAATGATTGAAGCACTGATATACGGCATGATCCCCAGGGCAAAAATTGTCAACCTACTGAGCGCGCCCCCCGAGAACATATCGAAAAACCCCATGATGGTGCCTGTCATGCGAGCCATAATTTCAGCTAGCGCAATTGAATTAATTCCTGGTATAGGAATATGAGCACCTATTCGATACACCACCAATATCCCCAAGGTAAAAAAGACTTTCTTTTTGAGCTCGGGAATCCTAAAAATATTTCCAAATGCAGCGGCACCACTCATTATATAGTTACCACCTTTCCGCCAGACTTTTCGATCTTTTCTACCGCTGACCGACTAAATTTCTGCGCATGTACTGTAACCGCTTCGGATAATTCCCCATTACCTAAAATCTTCACAAAATTGACTCTACGAATTACTCCCTTGCCCCTCAAAAATTCAGGGGTAATCGGATCTTTGGTCTCTAAACCTGCTAATTGAGCCAAATTAACAATCTCGTACTCTTTTTTAAAAATATTAGTAAAACCTCTCTTCGGCAGCCTTCTATACAAAGGCATCTGCCCACCCTCAAACCAGGGATGAGGATTACCACCGGATCTGGATTTCTGACCTTTGTGCCCCCGACCTGAAGTTTTTCCAGTCCCAGAACCAATACCCCGGCCAACTCGTTTTCTATCTTTGCGGCTACCAGGAACCGCCTTTAATTCCGATAATTTCATGATTTTTTATTCTACTCAGGATGTACTCGTTTTTATTTTTTGCCCTCTTACTTCCGCATAGTACTTCACACCTCTTAGACTGACCAATCCCTGGATTGTAGCCTTAACCACGTTATGGGGGTTATTTGTCCGCAAACTCTTCGTCAAAATATCCCTAATTCCTACCGCTTCCAATACGGCACGCACAGCACCTCCCGCGATTAACCCGGTCCCTTTAGATGCGGGACGCATGAGAACGCGACCTGCTCCATAAGCCCCTATTACTTCATGCGGAATAGTACTACCATCAAGAGAAACCTGCACCATGTCCCGTTTAGCTCTTTCGACACCTTTACGAATTGCTTCTGGCACTTCGTTCGCCTTACCTAAACCCCAACCGATAGAACCTTCTTTATTGCCGACTACAACAAGGGCACTAAAGCTGAACCTTCGGCCGCCTTTTACAACTTTTGCCACACGGCGAATCTTAACTACCTTGTCAACAAAATCTTGCTTAACTTCCCTTTGCTCTCGCAATGAACTCCTAGCCTCCACGATGCCGCTGGGTTGAACTTTACAATCAAATCCAGAACCCTACAGTTAATTTAAAACTTAACGCCCTTTTCCCTAACTCCATCAGCTAGCGCCTTAATACGACCAGCATAAGTAAAACCATTCCGATCATAATAAACTTCCTTAATTCCCTGCTGAACCGCTTTTTCACCAATCATATTTCCAACTAAAGCGGCCGCCTTAGAATTTCCGCCACTTTTCATCTGCTCGCGAAATGCTGGCGACATAGTGGACTCAGCCACTAAAGTTTTTCCCGCTTTATCATCGACAATCTGCGCGTAAACATGCTTAGCGCTTCGAAATACTGTAAGACGAAGTTTTTCCTTGTTCCTTTGAACATGCTTTTTTACACGTCTCTTACGATTTACTCTAAGTCGTTCTCTAGTTGAAGTTTTCATCCTTATCTAAACTTATCCTTTGCTAGCCGCAGTCTTACCTGCTTTCCTGCGGATTTTTTCGTTTGCATACATAACCCCTTTACCTTTGTATGGTTCTGGCGGCCTTAGCATTCTAATTTCTGCCGCAACCTGCCCAACCATCTGCTTATTAACTCCCTTAACAACAATCACATTTTTTTTACTATCAACATCGAACTCTATACCTTCTGGTGGAGGGTAGTTGACGGGATGCGAAAAACCAAGATTTAAATTCAAAGCCTTCCCCTTCAGGTCTACCTTGTAACCCACACCCACAATATTTAGGGTTTTAGAAAATCCTTCGCTCACCCCAATCACCATGTTGCTGATCAGGGTCCTCGTCAATCCATGCAGGGAGCGATCGATCCGGCCGTCAGTAGGACGCGTCACGGTTATCAAGTCGTTATCAATCGCGATCGTCATATTCTGGTGAAATTCCCTTTGAAGCTGCCCCTTGGGACCCTTTACCTTCAAAGTCGTTCCATCTAACTTGCACTCGACTCCCGCGGAAATCAAAATTGGTTTTTTACCTATTCTTGACATAATTCTCTTTCACAGTTACCAAACATAACCAAGAACCTCACCCCCAACACCTTTTTCTCGACAGAGCTGGTCTGTCATAACACCAGAGGAAGTGGTTATAATTGCAATCCCAAGCCCATTAAGAACCCTAGGAATATCCCTTGATGACACATAAGTTCTTCGACCTGGCTTACTTATCCTCTTAATACCCCTAATAGCAGCATCGCCATTATGGTACTTCAAATACAACTTTAAAACCCCCTGCCTGCCATCTTCACGAACTCGAAAGTTTTTTATAAAACCTTCTTCTTTTAAAACTTCCGCGATTCGCGTCTTCACCTTAGAATTTGGCATTTCGACCGCACCATGCTGAACCATGAGGCCATTTCGAACACGCGTAAATAAATCAGCTATAGGATCTGTCATCATAATAAAACTAAACTCCTAATCTTAAACCAACTGTCTACCAGCTGGACTTAGTAACTCCCGGAATTTCACCCAGTAAAGCTTTCTCCCGAAAACATATTCGACACATGCCAAACTTCCGCAAAAAAGCCCGCGGACGACCGCACAATCCACATCGACTGTACTCCCTAACTTGAAACTTTTGCTTTCTTTGCGCCTTAGCAATTAGCGATTTTTTCGCCATAATTCCTTCCCACCTAGAAGCTCATCAAGAGCCTCCCTTTGTAAATAAGTTACTTACGCAATGGCAGTCCCATTTGTGTAAGCAGACACCTACCCTCTTCATCTGTTCGCGCAGTAGTACATATCGTAATGTTCATCCCCTGAATCTTCTCGACCTTATCGTAGTCGATCTCAGGAAAAATCAACTGCTCCTTCAAGCCAATGGTATAGTTTCCTCGACCATCAAATGATTTTTTTGGCAATCCCTTAAAGTCCCGTTCTCGCGGGAGAGCAAAACTGACCAAACGCTCAAAAAATTGGTACATTCGATTGCCTCGCAACGTAACCATCACCCCAATCGGCACACCCTCACGCAATTTAAAATTCGCAATTGATTTTTTAGCTTTTGTCACAACTGGCATCTGCCCTGAAATCACCTTCAATTGCTCAACACTAGATTCAATTAATTTTCCATTCTGCAATGCCTCACCCAACCCCACATTGAGAACAACCTTATCCAGGCGTGGAACCTGCATTACATTCTTAAACCCAAGTTCCTTCTGGATTTGACTTTTGATTTTTTCGTTGTACAACTGTTTAAAGTTAGTCATATTAAACCCTGTCGATAACCTCTTCGCATTTCCTACAAACACGCACACGCTTACCATCTTCTAGTTTTTTTCGTTTTACGCGAACACCCTTTCCACACTTATCGCAAACAACAAGGACGTTTGACACGTGAATGGGACCTTCTTTTTCCACAATACCTGCCTGCCGCGATTTACCATCCGACTTCATATGCCTCTTAAGCATATTGAGTTTCTCAATTGTCACCGTTTCGGATTCTGAAAAAAAAGCCAGCACCTTACCCTTCTTTCCCTTCTCTTTACCAGTAACAACCTGAACGATATCGTCTTTTTTTAAAGTATTTTTCTTTGACACAGGCAACATCACAAAACCTCTGGGGCAAGGGAAAGAATTCTCATAAACTTCTTGGCACGTAACTCCCGGGCTACCGGACCAAAAATACGGGTCCCTAACGGCTCCCGGTTATCATTTATCAAGACAGCTGAGTTCACATCAAACTTAATATAAGTACCATTAGGGCGGCGAATCTCTTTTCTTGTTCGTACCACCACAGCCTTTTTGACTTCCCCTTTCTTCACGGTACTTCGAGGATCAGTTTCTTTAACAGCAACCACAATAACGTCCCCAATACGGGCATATCTTCTCCTCGAACCACCCAGCACTTTTATACACTGGACTTTTTTAGCGCCCGAATTATCAGCAACATCTAATACTGTTCTCAACTGGATCATTTCTACTTAGCCTTTTCAATTACCAATGACTTCTGTCTAACAACAACACCTAGCAAACGCCAACGCTTTTCCTTACTAAGCGGGCGACTCTCTTGGATGCGTATAAAATCTCCCTCCACGCATTCATTTTTTTCATCATGCACCTTATACTTTTTAGTTGTCTTAACCACCTTTTTAAAAACAGGGTGAGCAAACTTACGCTCCACCTTAATAACCACTGTTTTATCCATTTTACTACTGACCACAACTCCCGTCATAGTCTTCTTATTCGCCTGATCACCCATAAAACTCCTTAATTCACCAAAATGCCTTATGCACTTGGCATACTGTTATGCTTTGTCAACGCTCTCTTTAGCAGGTCCAACCAAGTCGGACTCTCTAATGATAGTCTTTAATCTAGCAATATCCCTTCGAATCGACTTAAGCCGTCCGGGGGCTTCTATTTTCCCAGTCGCTAATTGGAACTTTAGATTAAATTTTTCTCGGTCGAGATCATCCATCTTTTCCAACCGCTCTTTCCCAGTAAGGTCCCGAACTTCCTTTGCATTCATATCTTTCCTTCCAT
This sequence comes from Nitrospinaceae bacterium, assembly GCA_029937655.1. Classification (GTDB taxonomy): domain Bacteria; phylum Nitrospinota; class Nitrospinia; order Nitrospinales; family VA-1; genus Nitromaritima. The sequence continues at coordinate 4,493 of JAPYPK010000029.1, read as the reverse complement.
CACAATCATATACTCAAACATTTTTAACGACAAACCGAGTCGCAATAGGTAACTTGTGCTGGGCCAACCGAAACGCTTCTTTTGCAATTTCTTCAGAAACTCCCTCCATCTCATAAAGCATTCTCCCCTGCCTGACAACAGCAACCCAATATTCTGGACCGCCCTTACCCTTACCCATTCGAGTCTCAGCTGGTTTTTTAGAAACAGGCTTATCAGGGAAAATTCGCATCCATATCTTTCCACCTCGCTTTATATAGCGAGTCATCGCAATACGCGCCGCCTCAATTTGCCGATCCGTAATCCTCCCACACTCAAGGGCCTGCAACCCAAAAGAACCAAAATCCAAATTCCCTCCGCGAAAGGCTGTGCCCCCCATTCGACCTTTGTGGCGCTTACGATACTTGACCTTTTTAGGCATCAACATGATGATGTTCCCCTAACCTCAAAATTTTCCACCCCTCTTAAACTGACTCCAAAGTAGCTTTCGTTTATCATCTCAGCGCACTTACTTTCTTTTTTTTCTATCGTTAGGCCTTAAAGAATCTTCCTTTTTATCGACCTCATCTCCAGGAAGAATATCTCCACGATAAATCCAAGCCTTAACACCAATTACCCCGAAGGTTGTATTTGCTCTAGCCGTGCCATAATCTATATCAGCCCTCAGAGTATGAAGGGGAACACGCCCTTCACGATACCACTCGCTCCTTGCAATTTCCGCCCCACCCAACCGACCGGAAACCCTAATCTTAATACCAAGCGCCCCAAAACGAAGAGATGACAGCACTGTTTTCTTCATGGCCCTGCGAAAAGATATTCGCTTCTCAAGTTGCAATGCTACGTTTTGAGCAACGAGATTTGCGTCCAACTCAGCCCGCCTAACTTCCTTAATCTCCAAACTTATTCGCTTACCACTAATCATTTTTTGCAAGTCTTCCTTAAGCCTATCGACTTCCGATCCTTTCTTCCCGATAATGATTCCCGGTCGCGCAGTATGAATACTCACCCTGACGCGGTCAGCACTTCTTTCGACCTCAACCTTTGAAATACCTGCATGCGCCAAAGTTCTTTTCACATACCCACGAAGATTGATATCTTCCAGCAGCAAACTAGAAAAATCTCGACGCACACACCATTTTGATACCCAAGTTTTATTAACCCCTAACCGAAACCCGTATGGATGAACTTTTTGACCCACGCAACCCCCTTGTTTTATTTCTCGCTAAGCACTAAGCAAATATTACTTGACCGTTTTCGGATTGTATTCGATGTACCCCTCGCTCTAGGCATCGTCCGCTTCATCACCACACCCTGGTCAACCGTAACGCGCTTAACAAACATGTCATCCACATCCAAGACCTTGTGGTTCTCTTCAGCGTTAGCAAGAGCTGACTTTAAAATCTTTTGCATAATACGAGCAGCCTTTTTTCGCGTTAACTGCAGAATATTCATCGCATCATTCACGTTTTTTCCAGAAATCAATCTTGCCACCAACCTCGCCTTTTGGGGAGCTGTTCGCGTCCGATTTAATATTGCCTTAACTTCCATCAACCAAATACCTGATTTACGTTTTATTTAGTAACTGCTTTTTTGGTTCTACCACCATGCGACCTAAACATTCGAGTAGGAGAAAATTCACCCAGCTTGTGCCCCACCATATTCTCCGATACGAATATCGGAATATGCTTTTTGCCATTATGAACACCAAATGTATGACCAACAAAGTCAGGAGATATTGTTGACCTTCGAGACCAAGTCTTTATAATTTTCCTGTCCCCCTGACGATTCATCTCCTCAACTTTTTTTGCGAGTGACTCATCTATAAAAGGCCCCTTTTTAAGCGATCGAGACATACATCTCCTTGATAAAATTATTACCGTTTATTTCGTTTTTTCCTTCGACTTAAAATAAATTTATTTGAACTTTTACGAGGACTTCTAGTCTTATATCCCTTAGCAGGCTGACCCCAAGGACTACAAGGATGACGCCCTCCGGAGGACCGACCCTCACCACCTCCCATCGGGTGATCGACTGGATTCATCGCTACCGCACGAACTCTGGGCCGACGCCCTATCCATCGCGTTCTCCCAGCCTTACCAAAAGAGACATTTGCATGCTCAGAGTTCCCCACAACACCTATAGTCGCCCTACAATTTATCTGCACCAAACGAACCTCACCCGATGAAAGCTTGAAAGTTGCATACGAACCCTCCTTAGCCATCAATTGAGCCGACGCGCCAGCACTTCGGGCCATTTGCCCTCCTTTACCACAACGCAATTCAATATTATGCACCAGAGTCCCCTCGGGAATCAGCTTAATCGGCAAGGAATTCCCCGTTCGAATTTCCGCCTGATCACCAGAAACTACCTTATCACCAACCTTCAATCCTTCAGGAGAAAGTATATAGCGCTTTTCCCCATCGACATAAGCCAACAATGCAATATTAGCCGACCGATTAGGGTCATACTCAACGCCGACAACTTTAGCCTCTACACCGTCTTTATTTCTCTTAAAATCTATCATTCGGTACTGTTTGCGATGCCCTCCGCCCCGCCGTTTCGCAGTTAACCTGCCTCGGTTATTACGGCCACCTGTACGGGCCAATGCTTCAAGCAAACTTTTTTCCGGGGTTGACTTTGTGATTTCCTCAAACCCAGAGATGGTGCGAAAACGAACACCCGGAGAACGAGGTTTTAACTTTCTAACTGGCATCAGGAAGCGCCCCCTTCAAACAATTCAATCTTATCTCCTTCTTTAAGGCGCAACATAGCTTTCTTCCACGATTTTGTATGACCTACCGTTTTCCCAAAGCGACGATATTTTCCTGGAACAACAAGCGTATTAACTTTTGTAACCGTCACACTAAACACCTTCTCCACTGCTTCTTTTATCTGAATCTTATTAGCCTGCGAATGAACTTGAAAGGCAACCCAATTACCGTCAGCCAGCATCTGGGTAGTTTTTTCAGTAATAACAGGCTTCTTTAAAACTTGATAATGACCAACCTTCATCCCAACCTCTCCCCTAGCTTCTTAATCGCCTCTGAAGTACACACAATTTTCTCATGGAAAAGCAGGTCGTAAACATTCACCCCCTCAACCGGCAACACGTTAACAGTTGGAAGATTACGGACAGCCAACTCCAAGTTCTTGTTTTTTTCCGCTGTAACAAAAAGGGTCTTTTCTGGCAACCCTAAAGCCTTAATCACCTGAACCGCTTCTTTTGTCTTAGGAGTATCAAGGGTTAGTTTATCAAGCACAGCAATATGATTTCCCCGCAAGCAATCCGTAAGAGCAGATCTCATGGCCTGCTTACGGGCTTTTTTATTCATCTTAAAACTATAATCTCTGGGCGTAGGCCCAAAAATAGTCAGACCACCACGCCAAAGAGCAGATCTTGTTTTCCCAACCCTCGCCCTACCTGTGCCCTTTTGACGCCAAGGTTTTTTTCCGCTACCACTTAATTGGCCGTAACTTGATTTAGTGGAAGCAGTACCAAGTCGCCGTGTCGCACGCTGCAAAACCACATACTGCTTAACCAAATGCTCATTGATCTTAGCGTCAAACACGGTGGAATCGACGTCAACATCGCCCACCTTATTATTTTTTATATCTATAACATCTAATTGCGGCATAATTTTTTTCAATATCAAGACTTAATAATTCTAACAATCCCACCAGGAGCCCCTGGAACAGCACCCTTGACAAGCAATACATTATTTTCCGTATCAACGCGCATTACCTTTAAATTCTTAACAAATACCTTTTCCGACCCCATATGGCCAGGCATCTTCTTCCCCCTAAACACCCGCCCTGGATAAGTATGCATTCCAATGGAACCACCGCCTCGATAAATTTCATGATGCCCATGAGATGCAGGTGCTCCACCCATACCCCAGCGCTTCATTACACCCGCAAAACCTTTTCCCTTAGAGACCCCGGCAACACTAACCTTATCACCTTCGCTAAACAGATCGACTGTTAGTGACTTACCCAATTCCTCGTCCAGAATATCTTGATCACGGAACTCAGCAAGAATTCTAGCCGGAGCAACCTTAGCCTTATCATAAAATCCCTGGTCAGGCTTATTCATATGCTTTGACTTCCTAGTGCCATAGGCCACCAGAACAGCGCTATACCCATTTTCTTCTTGGGTCCGCCGAAGAATAGGGACGCACTTATCAATCCGAAGAACGGTCACCGGAACACAGTTACCTTCCTTCGAAAAAACCTGCGTCATTCCAATTTTTTCCCCAATCAAAGCTTTCATTTTCAGTTTATTCCTATACGTATCATTAAAGCTTTATCTCAATATCCACGCCGCCAGAAAGGTCGAGCTTCATCAGCGCATCCACGGTCTGTGGTGTAGGCTCATGAATTTCCATAACCCGCTTATGCGTTCGCGCCTCAAACTGCTCACGAGATTTTTTATCTACGTGTGGCGACCGCAACACCGTCCACCTATTACGCGTTGTCGGAAGAGGGATTGGACCGAC
>JAPYPK010000028.1 GCA_029937655.1 Nitrospinaceae bacterium | reverse complement strand
AAATATTTTTTCTTTAAATCTATGAATTGGATTTCAACAGGGGCAATTTTCAGCGGACTTAGTGTGATGCTCGGTGCAATGGGAGCCCATAGTTTAAAAAATATTCTAACTGAAAAAAACCTTAGCGCATTTCAAACAGCCACTGAATACATGGGTTACCATGGTCTAGCCCTGATACTTGTTGGCATTGTCTCTTTGCAACTTAGTGATAATGGTGCAAAAGCACTTAAGAAAGTTGGTATTCTTTTTACTGCGGGGATATTGATGTTCTCTGGCAGTATTTACATACTTATTTCTGATGGACCTCGTTTTTTTGGTCCGGCAACACCACTAGGTGGACTTTGTTTCATGTTAGGCTGGTTTATATTTGCTGGCGTGATTATTAAACATTTCAAAAATAACCCTTCTTAAATTTTCCCTCAAACACTCGCTCTCATACTTTCATAAAATGCAATTTTGTTAGTCGATGCCTAAACCAATCTCTTAGCATCCTTTCACGGCCTGAGAAAAGTTGAGTTGTTTCTTGTTCTGAAATAAGACCGCAAAAGAATGGCTCCTATCAAAAAAAGGATTGCCCCCAGCGCTGGAATTATAGCCATTCGTTCTTGAATAGATCGAAAGTCAATTTCACCACTAATTTCTCCGGTATAATGATTCAACATTTCGCCATATTCCACTAACAGATGCACAGGATAGACAATAGCCGAGCTTCCCTTCTTACGTTTTACTACTACTTTTATATTTTTCTCCTCACCACCTCGAATCGTAACACCCATCATTTGTGCTAACTCATCTGCCACGAGTCCTGGAGACAACAGGAGCATTAATCTAATATTTTTAAATGAATTAGAATTATTTTTTAGAGAAATATCCAGCAACGACTCATCGCCATTTAAGGTCGTGATGATTTTCCCATCAATAGCAGACTCCACCTGCTCGCGAAAATAAAATGAGTCCGTATGAATATGCGTATAAGGGTTCATATGCAGATCAGCTTTATATTGGGTCATTATAATGAGGGGGTATCGTCCGCTCCTTAAGACCGGAGGATGATCATCATTTTCAAGCATAACTTTCCGGCCTGGCTCAAGCTCTTTGATCTTGGACATCATAGCCATGGTGTGATGAAAGTGAACCATTGGTTGGACATCATAAAGAGTCCTTTGGCCATTATTGTGTAAAGTTAAATGTATACGAACCTTGCCTTCTTCAGAGACCAAAGTATTAGTGGTAATAATAAGCTGTTGGCTGCCTGCAAAAACTAAAGGAATAAAATTAAAAATAAATAGCAAAAGAAAAATCACCTTTTTCAAAGCATCAGTACCATTAAAAATTAATCTAGAAGTATTGTTACGCTTTTCTGTTTATTAAAAGGAAAAACTGTTAAAATTATTGTACTAAAACTATGCAGGAGGTGGTAAATGGATGCTCCCATAATTATTTTATTAATACTTGGCCTGCTTCTTTTCAGTGCATTCAAGGTTCTTAGAGAATATGAGCGCGGGGTTATCTTTATGCTGGGTCGATACTGGAAGGTGAAGGGGCCAGGACTCATCATCGTTATTCCCGGCATTCAAAAAATGGTTAAGGTAAGCCTACGCACAGTAGTCATGGACGTCCCGCCACAAGATATCATTACCCGAGACAACGTAACAGTCAAGGTTAACGCAGTTATATACTTTCGCGTAATGGATTCGAGGAAGGCCATTATCGAAGTTGAAGATTATCTTTACGCCACATCGCAGATAGCACAAACTACACTGCGAAGCATTCTGGGCCAGAGTCAACTAGATGATCTTTTATCTAAACGAGACGAGATTAATGCCCAGTTACAAAGAGTGATAGACGAACAAACTGAACCATGGGGAGTTAAAGTTGCTAATGTTGAGGTTAAAAATGTTGACCTCCCTCAAGAAATGCAAAGAGCGCTCGCCAAACAAGCGGAAGCAGAGCGGGAGCGACGTGCCAAAGTAATCAATGCTAAGGGTGAATTTGAAGCAGCGGAAAAACTAGGCCAAGCAGCAGATACCATAGGGCAACACCCGCCTGCATTACAATTAAGGTTCCTGCAAACAATTTTAGACATCTCGACTGATCGCAATACAACTACCTTCTTCCCACTCCCCATGGAACTGTTTGAGGGATTCTATAAACAGAGGAAACCTGAGAATAACAGTCATGATGATTAAAATGAGCTAAGCTTTAGCTTGTCACTTACTTTCAAGCGAAAGCAAATGCAGTAGAACTTCACGCTGATCTGCTTTCATAAGTTTACAACCATGGAATCCCAAGCGATCATCTCAAGATTTTTACACCGGATAAGGCGACTACGTTTATATGCCTATATTCTCCACGGAACATACATTCTCCTAACATACATTGTCGGAAGCTACCTTTTAGCTTGTCTCGCAGCACCGAGTTATAAACCGATTGCTGAATGGGCTTTCCCAGCCATAGGAATTTTTTGTATAGGGTTAGCCTATATAATTTATAGTCATTTCATTAAAATCGTAACCACACCGTTTTCTAATGATGATGCAGCGCTACTTACAGAGTCACATTTTCCGGGAATAAACAACTCTCTAATAAACTCCAGCCAGTTAAGTCAGCACCTCAATGATTCGCATTTTAAAAACACCGCTTCCCTGGACTTAATCAAGGAGTTATATAGAAGGACAAGTAAAGAACTAGACAAAATTGACCCATCTTCAGTAATCGACCAAAGCAGAATAATTCTTAGCCGAAACTTGTTTTTAGGTACATTAGGATCGCTGCTATTAACAACCATTTTCATTCCCGAACTTCTCACAGAGGGCTATGAACGTTGGACCACTCCAGAAAAATTAACTCAAGCTTCACAAGAGAAAATAACTAACAAAAACCAAGTAAAACCTTCACTAAGTAATATAAATTACTCAATTGAGTCTCTAGGTTTGAGCTTTCATTTCCCATCTTATACTGGGAAAAATCCGGAACTCGTAAAACCTTCAGATGGGTCAATCCATGTCCTACCGGGGACTGAGGCCCATATATCAGCTGAAATTAACAGTCCGGTAATGAGGGCCAACCTAATCATTAACGAGCAAGATATACTTGCTATGAAAAAAGAAAACAACACCTCCTTCAATTCAAGCCTTTTAGTTAAAGAAAAAGGATTTTACCAATTCAAAATTAAGGACCCAGAGAGTAAAGAACGCCTAATCTCAAAAAAATATCCGGTAACACTTGCAAAAGACCTGTCTCCTAATATTGTTTTATTTTTGGCTAACCCTAAGCCTGTCTATTTTAATACCGATAAAGTGCAGTTATTTTATGAGGGAACTGATGATTTTGGTGTCAGTGCCGTGGATTTAGTGTTTTCCATAAATGGCAAAATAAATCGGATTTCGGTAAAAAAATACAAAAATCGAGAAAAAGAGGCTAAAGGCGATTACACCTGGTCTCTTGCGCAAATATCTATTAACCCGGGCGATCAGGTTAGTTATTACCTAGAGATAAATGATAATGACAATGTTTTTGGCCCCAATAAAGGACAGTCTGAGACTTACAATTTCAAAATCTTTGACTCGGAACAAGAGATGGAAAACCTCGTTGAGGTGCAGGCAGAGCTTACTGAAAAAATGATTGCTCTTCTTGCTACAGGATTAGTAAAAGGAACTTCTCTTAAAAATCAACCAAACAACCTGATAGGCTGGAAACAATTATTAACGACCAATATTGACGAGCTAATCAAAATAGTAAGCCTTACCCAGAGAATTTTTGATCGAGGAAAAACAATCGATCAGTTTCCTCAGCATTATTTAGATTTACTTAAAAACATCACAAGAGGATTATCACAAATTCGAAAAAACCAGATAAAAGCTCTAAGTGATCTTCAAAGCCAGATAAATAAGCCTAGCCAAGCAACACTAAAACCCGCATCTCCATATTCTCCCGTTAACAACCAAATGACAGAACACCTCGAAAAAGATATTTTATTCCTGGTTAAAATGACCAACGAGCACAAACTAAGCAGAGCAAAATCCCTAGAAGAAACACTTAATGAACTTACCCAAACACTACGAGAAGACTTGGAAAAATTTAACAATAGAAAGTCTCCAGAAATTTCAAAAGAATTAAAAAACAAAATAAACAAAATTGAAAGAACCTTACAGAAATTAATGGATCAATTATCACGCCAGACCCAATCAATGCCGGATGAGTTTTTAAATTCAAATGCGTTTAAACGATTTGACATGAGAAAACTTTCTGAGACTCTAAAAAAGATGCAAACTATGGTAAGCCGAGGGAAATTCGAGGAAGCGATGGAAGAATTAAAGAAAATGGAAGAGGACCTCAAACTTCTTGCGAATCAGATACATCGTGCTAACTCAGAAAAAGAAAGTTTTCTTGATTCTGAAACAATAAAAACACTCGACAATGGCATTAAAGATCTCGACCAATTAGAAAGGCGACAAAAAAAAATAGCAGAAGCAACTACTCAGATGAGTCAAAAACTAAGGCAACAGCAATCAAAGGAATTTGAAAACCAAGTGGACAAATTATTTAAAGACCTCCTGTATGACGTAGATACTATCCACAATCTTTTTAAAGGAGATAAGGAATTTCTTGCAAATCATGACTCAATGAAACAAATGGAAAAGCTAACCAACAAAGAAATCGAAATAAACAGAAAGATAAAAAAATTAAGCCAGGCAACAGTTGATTCTTTCCACTCACAAAAGCTAGACCAGAAATTCAGCAAACTTAAAGAGGCACGCAGCGCCCTCTCCCAGTTAATCGACCAAAAGAATTCGCTTCACGTGAATGAGTCCCAGCGTTTCAAGGAAGCTTTGCCTCAGTTACTAAAAAAATACGCGTCTTTGAACAAACTGGCCCAACTACAAGACCTCAATGAATTTGCAGACGTTTTCAAACAAGCGTACCCAAATGTTTTGAAATGGCAGTATAGATTTCGCACAGCACTCAATCTAGGGGAAGAACTTTCTAGCAAACTGGAGAAGGACTTAACTCGAGCGTCACAGATAAACAACTCAATATCTAAAAAACTTGGATCAATGATACGCTCAATTAGAAAAAATTATAATTCGCCGGTCACGTTAGAACAAAAAAAAGAATTAAAACAGTTGGAAGAACAAGAGCATCAGATACGAAAAGAATCACAAGAACTATCCCAACGGTTTAATGAATTAAGTAAAAAAAACCCTATGATACCGTCAGAACTCTCACAAGGAATGAAACAAACCGAACGTTACATGAAGCAGGCAGAAACAAACCTTAGAGAACAGAACATGCGAGAAAGCATCGAATCTGAAAACCTAGCTCTCAAGGGACTAAACGAAACTCGCGACCTATTAAACCAGATAAAAAACTTTAAGGGAGAAACCAAGCAAGCAAAAAGACAAAACCCCAGAAAACTTGGTCCGGGAAGCAACCCAGATTCTCGACGCGGAGGCGCCACAAGAATGCAAAAGGAACGCGTGCTACTACCAGATGAAACACAATATAAGGCACCAAAAGAATTCCGTGAAGAAATACTAAATGCAATGAGAAAACAAACACCTAAAGATTATGAACGCATGGTCATGGAATATTACAAGGACCTAGTGAAGTGAAACATATTTTTTTGACCCTAAGCACCTACCTGGTTTGGTTAATCATAGTTTTTCCACCCATTACGTCAGCGAGTGAATTACCTGCAGAAGAAGTATACGCGGGACATAAATTAATAGATGACTGGAATATTGAGACTGCAGAACACTTCACAAACACCCTGCTTAAAAAACACCCTAAATCAGGAGACGCCTATTTTCTCAAAGCACGCGTGGAGTTTTTAAAAGGAAACCATGAACTTGCCGCAAAAACTCTAAGACAAGTAACCAGCAACCATAGCGAAGTCCACGAATTCAAGAATCTCGTATACGAGACATACGAGGAAACAAAAACATTTACAACCAGCGAGTCAAAACATTTTATCTACCGATATCAAAAAGGATCAGATGAAATACTGGTACATTACGCAACCAAAGTTTTGGAAAAATCATATAAGCTCCTAGGAAAAATTTTTAATTACTACCCAAAAGAAAAAGTCCTGGTTGAGTTCTATCCCAACAGAGAATCCTTTTCCAAAATTTCCCCATTAACTGTTGACGACATTGCCATTTCCGGCACTGTGGCTCTCTGTAAATACAACCGGATTATGATGATCTCTCCAGGATCTCTGGTACGCGGCTATAATTGGATGGACACCTTGAGCCACGAATACACCCACTACATACTAACTAAAAAAAGTCGCAACAACTTGCCTTTATGGATGCATGAGGGAATTGCAAAGTATTTCGAGACTCGATGGCGAGACAACTACGTATATCTAACGCCTATCATGGAAACAATGCTTGCAGGAGGACTGCAAAAAAACTACCTAATATCATTAGGCGACATGATGCCTTCATTGGCAAAGCTAAAAACAGCCGAAGATGTCCAACTCGCGTATGCTGAAGTTTCTACAATGATTGAATATCTTACCCAAGTCCATGGAGATGAAGTGATTTCAACTCTTCTTGAAAAATTGGCTAAAGAAGAATCTTTTGACTTGGCAATGTCTGACACGATAGGAATAAACTTGGACACATTTCAGAAGGAATGGAAGAACTTTGTAAAACAAAAAAAACTTAAAACTATCCCAGGGCTCAAACCTCCGGGGGTCCATTTCAAAGCAGACCGTTTATTCGGTGAACCAAGCAAAGAATATCGTGAGATTGATGATCGAAAGAGCCGAGACCTGACATTTTTAGGCGATATTTTACAATCAAGAAATTTCTACAAAGCAGCTCTTATCGAATATCAGCGCGCCATCGACCAATCAAAAGTATTCTCCCCTATACTCCATAATAAGCTAGCCAAGACTTACCTCATCACCAAGAAATATAACAAGGCCGAAGTTATCCTAAATAGGAGCTTAAATTACTATCCTATGTTTCACTCAACTCTAGCAACTATGGGCGAATTATATTTTAATACAGGTGACACAAAAAGATCTCGTGATTTCTATGAACGGGCTATTCATGTGAATCCATTCAACCCTCTTGTACATATGCGGTTAATGACGATCTACCAAAAACTCGAGTGGAAAAAAGAAAAAAAATTGCAAACAAAGCTTTTCGGATATATAGATCATTAATCATACCTTCTACCAGAGGTTAGGATGACTGAAAATTTAGCGTTAGCAAAAGAGCTAGTCGATTCAAAAAATCGCATAGTGAATGAAATTCGCAAAGTAATCATAGGGCAAGACGAAGTGTTAGAAGACTTACTAGTAGCACTTTTTTGCAAAGGACATTGCCTTTTTGTCGGCGTCCCCGGTTTGGCCAAAACCCTACTCGTAAAAACTCTAGCAAGAGTACTCAACCTTAGTTTTAGTAGAATTCAATTTACTCCTGATTTGATGCCCTCCGATATTACTGGAACGGATATACTTTACGAAGATCAAACAACCAACAAAAGAGAATTTCGCTTTATCAAAGGTCCGGTTTTTTCAAATATTGTTTTAGCAGACGAAATAAACCGAACCCCGCCAAAGACACAGGCCGCACTACTCCAGGCGATGCAGGAACAACAGGTAACAGTTAGCGGAAACACCTACGAACTTGATCAGCCTTTCCTAGTTTTTGCGACACAAAACCCAATTGAACACGAAGGCACTTACCCCTTACCCGAGGCGCAACTTGACCGCTTCATGTTCATCATAAACGTTGATTACCCTACCCTGAAGCAGGAGGTGGAAATCGCGACTACTACTACTTCTGGAGTACGCCCGGAAATGGATATAATATTAAATGCGCAACAGGTTAAGGAATTCCAACACTTGGTACCTAGTGTTCCCGTTTCAAAACATATCGCAGAGTACGCGGTAAGACTGGCGCAAAGTTCACGCCCAAGCAAAAATGGAACCAGTTTAGATTTTATAAACGAGTGGGTTGACTGGGGAGCCGGACCACGAGCGTCTCAATACCTCCTAATGGGAGCAAAGGCACGAGCCCTGATGGACAACCGGGTCGCTGCCACTATCGAAGATGTTAAACGTGTAAGTCGTCAAGTGCTGGAGCATAGGATCGTACTCAACTTCAAGGCCGAAGCCGAGAATATCACCACCAATGATATTATTGAAAAACTTTTGAATTCCATAAAACCATGAGCTAGGAGAGACTTATATTAAGCTGGCTCTTTTCCAATCTACCTTCAAGTCTTTAGCTACCCCTGAGCGAGTAGAATATTTTACGTAGCCATGTGACTCTCCATAGAGAAACAAATCACGGGTGATTTCTACATCCTGTTTGCAGTACTCAATGATCTTATCTATCTTCCCTTCTTTGTACCATTGTAACGAGACCAAACCATCAGCGCTTTTTTTAGCATTTAGTGTGTTTTCTGCCAAGTGATTTAGACTGAGCCGATGACCAAGTTTTTTATTAACATCAATAAGCATGTCGAAAGTAGTGATTTCATCGAGATCAAAATCAGCATATGGTTGTAGCACTCCATAATCGAATTTCTTGACATTGAACCCCACGACGAGGTCAGCTGTCCGAAGTTTTTTTACCAGCTGTAAGGCAGCACCTTCTAGATAGCTGAAATGTTCTTGTTCACAACTGTCCCAAACCACGCCGACTGCCAGTTTCATATCATGAATATTTCCCCACCCGCCAACATCGTCAGCGCTTTTTTGAGTCTCCAAGTCGAAATAGAGAATACGGTGTTCATTTGAAGCTTTTAGGGAAATTTTAGAGTCTAATGTATTTTTTTCAGGTTCTGCAAATAGATCTAACTGCTCTGACATAGTACTCGAACTCCAAATATTGAGACCACTCCCTTTAGACCACCATTTTGACCGAATTTTACAACTCTAGCACTCCCCAGCACCAAATCAAGGAAAACAACTCAACATTAGATAAAACAGATATTTACCGAAAGTCACCTAAAATTCTTTTTGACCATGATTAAATAGTTACAAACAATGCCCTAAACCCTTTAAATCCATTAAAGGTATGAATTTTATAAGCCGATAAAATCATGAAGAAACTTGTAAAATTATTCTCGTCCTAGAGATCTAATACATCTAATGGCACAAAACGCAGTATTTGGCATTAATTCTAACTTAGATACCCAAGACATCATCAACAAGATGGTTTCTCTGGAAGCTCGATCAATGGATCTGGTCGAAGCCAAAAAACAAATCGAGCAGCAAAAGTTAGCTAGTTTTCAGGAATTAAAAAATAGGTTGCAAACATTCAAAAGCGTTGTGACCACACTTAATACCGAAAGTCGCTTCATAGTCAATAAGAGCGTTTTTTCAAACAATAGTTTTTCAGATAGTAATAAGGTTGTAGATATTACTACCACTAGTTCAGCGTCATCTGGAACCTATTCTCTCATCATTAATAACCTCGCCACAGAAAGTAAACTCATAACAAGTGGGCATGCAGAAACCACATCATCAATTGCATCTGGAACCGTAACAATCGTTATTGGATCATCTGCTTCCTCAACAGTAACTATTGATAGTACTAACAACACGCTTGATGGGTTAAGGCTAGCTATTAATAACCTGGGACTCGACGTCAAGGCGTCCTTTCTTAATGACGGTGACGCCACCAACCCTTATCGCCTACTTATTTCAGGCACCCAAACAGGCAGCAGCGGTACTGTAACAATGAGTACTAATATCACAAGCGGTTCGGTAACAATGGGTTTTGAAACAACACAAACGGCACAGAATGCAAGCTTATCACTAGATGGGGTTTCGATTACCAAATCATCTAACACCGTTACAGACATTATTAGTGGTGCAGCACTTAAACTGCAATCAGCAGGTTCAGGAACCATTTCTCTTTCCACTGACACAGAAGCCATAACAACCAAAGTTTCGGACTTTGTTGATGAGTATAACGATCTTTCATTATTCCTAAGTGAACAATTAGCGTTAGACTCAGAAAGTGAACAAACCGGCGTATTATTTGGTAATTTTGCAGTCCAAAACCTGCAGCAAATTCTTCGAAGTTCGATAAGCACTAAAATCACGGGGATTAGCGGTGACTATACTTACCTGTCACAAATCGGTATCACCACTCAATCAGATGGGACGCTCATCCTGGACACCGATGATCTTTCTGATGCATTGATAGACGACATAGCAAATGTAAGCCAGCTTTTTTCAAGCAACGGCAGCGTGACAAACTCATCATTAGCTTATGTAGGGTTTACCAGTGATACGGAGCCCGGATCCTACGAGGTGCAGGTATCATCTTCCGGAACAAGCACTTTTGTTCAATTAAGCAACTCCGGTGCAAGCACTTTTGTAACTGCCTCAGGATCGGGAAATTTTTACGCAGGTTCCTCGGGAGACTCAACTGGACTTAATTTTCGTCTTGGTAATTTAAACAATGGGAACTATGGGCACATTACTCTTTCAATTGGAGTAGCCGAAATTCTTAATCGACAATTAAAAAATTTGGTTGATTCGTCCTTGAATGGACCATTGGTCACAGAACTTGACACTATCAAAGAGACGGTCAACGATTTCAACGAAACACTTCTAAAACAGGCAGAACGCCTGCTTGCATTCGAGGAAACCCTAAAAGCAAGATTCACAAACTTGGAAATTGTACTGGGAAGACTTAACGCACAAAAGGATACCTTCAACAGTGCTTTGTCGGGGATTAAAAATATTTTTCAGAAAAAATAATAACTACTTTTTTTATTCTTAAGGGCGTCTAAATATGGTTCCACATAGGTTTCACAACCAATACCGTCACAACGAAATAGCAACTTCCAGTCAAGGGAAGCTAATCATAATGATGTATGAAGGGGCCCTGAAGTTTGTCACTTTAGCTATAGAGGGAATTGACACTAAAGACCTGTCGAAAAAAGGAACCTATATTAATAAAACTCACGATATTATAAATGAATTGTCATGTGCTCTAGACATGAAAAAAGGTGGCGATGTAGCTCATAAGCTGGAGTCACTTTATCAGTTCATTCTTCATCAATTGACCTTAGCTAATATTAAATCAGACCGTAAGGCCCTCGAGTCAATAGTAAATGTACTCACACCCTTGATGGAAGCTTGGGAAGAGTTATTAGCCAAAAGTAACAACGGTAGCGCGAACAACGCCGACAAAAACCTAACTACCCTCCCACACAAGAAAATAGCCTCCAAGTGTTAACCGGGTCTAACTATTTGTAGTTCAAAAACTTCTCTAGTTTTCCTTTAAGTTAACCCAAACCCATTTTTTTACATCCATACCCAGCAACTATTAGCACTGAATGCTGATGGATAATTTTTGACAAGCCATACGAGCTATGATAAAAAAGCCGCCTTGCATACAGATTTATGATTATTGTCTCTAATTTCCTTTATTTTTAAAATCATGAATATTCACGAGTATCAGGCAAAGGAAGTCCTTGCAAAGCACGGTGTTGCCGTCCCCAAGGGTATCGTCGTCGAAAACCCAGATAAAGCAGAGGCCGCTGCTCGCAAACTTGGAACAGATGTTGTCGTAGTTAAGGCACAAATTCACGCTGGTGGCCGAGGCAAAGGCGGGGGTGTAAAACTAGCCAAAAGTCCGAGAGAAGCTAAAACTCATGCAAGTAAGATTATCGGGATGACCTTGGTAACACCACAAACCGGATCAGAGGGACGAAAAGTCAAAAAAGTTTTAATAGAGGAAGGCATGCCTATTGCCAAAGAACTGTACTTAGGGATCCTTCTCGACAGGCAAACCAGCCGTGTAATGATCATGGCTAGCGAAGCGGGGGGCATGGCAATCGAAGAAGTTGCCGAGGAGACACCCGAGAAAATTTTTAAAGAATTGGTCGACCCCATAATCGGAGTTAAGCCTTACCTCGCTAGAAAAATTGCCTTTGCTCTTAACCTAGAAGGCGCCGCACTCAAACAAATGATCCCCTTGATAATGAACCTATACCAGGCGTTTATTAAGGAAGATTGCGATATGCTAGAAATCAACCCCCTTGTCATCACTAAAGACGATCGAGTCCTCGTCCTTGACGCAAAAGTTAATATTGACAGCAATGCACTCTATCGCCAAAAAGAAATTCTCGCTTACCGCGACCTAGCTGAAGAGGATCCGATGGAAGTGGAAGCCAGTAAGTTTGACTTAAACTATATCAAGCTTGACGGGAATATTGGCTGTATGGTCAACGGGGCTGGGCTCGCTATGGCGACAATGGATATCATCAAGCATTCAGGTGGTGAACCTGCGAACTTCTTGGATGTTGGGGGTGGGGCTGATGAGGAAAAGATTGAAAATGGATTCCGAATCCTGCTCTCCGATCCACATGTAAAAGGAATTTTTATTAATATTTTCGGCGGTATCTTACGATGCGATATTCTAGCTCGAGGCGTTGAGATCGCCGCCAAGAAATTAAAAGTAAAAATTCCCATTGTGGTCAGAATGGAGGGAACAAATATGGAAGAAGGTCACCAAATTCTTAGCGATTCAGGGATAGATGTTATTGTGGCAAAAGGTATGAAAGATGGTGCGCAAAAAATTGTAAAGGCAATACGATGAGCATTCTGGTAGACGAAAAAACAAAATTAATCGTTCAAGGTATTACTGGGCGCGAAGGACAGTTTCATGCCGAACAATGCATGAAGTATGGGACTAAATTGGTTGGTGGGGTTACGCCTGCCAAGGGAGGGCAAACTGTTCTAGGGAAGATTCCCGTATTCAATACGGTACGAGACGCAGTAAAAAAAACGAAAGCCAACGCAACAATGATTTTTGTGCCACCCGCTTTTGCCTCCGACGCCATTCTTGAGGCCGCCGACGCAGGAATCGAGCTGATCATTTGTATTACAGAGGGTATCCCTGTATCAGATATGGTGGAAGTTTATCGCTATATCAAGGCTAGTGAGTCGCGGTTGATCGGCCCCAATTGCCCTGGTGTCATCTCACCTGGAAAATGTAAGATCGGCATCATGCCGGCCCACATTCACAAAAAAGGGAATGTCGGTATTATCTCCAGGAGCGGGACTCTCACTTACGAAGCAGTTGGTCAATTAACGGCATTAGGCTACGGTCAATCAACCTGCGTCGGTATTGGTGGTGATCCAATTATCGGCACAAAGTATATTGACACTCTAGAGCTTTTCCAAAAAGATCGGGGCACAAAAGCGATCTGTATGATTGGCGAAATTGGCGGGTCAGCAGAGGATGAAGCTGCCTACTACATAAAAAAACATGTCACAAAACCGGTCATTGGTTTTATTGCTGGACAAACAGCTCCTCCAGGACGCCGCATGGGTCATGCTGGAGCAATCATCTCCGGCGGAAAAGGCACGGCTGAAGAAAAAATGAAAGTCATGCGCCGCTGCGGAATCAAAGTCGTTAAAAGCCCCGCTGATCTTGGGAAAACAGTCGCAAAAGTTCTATAACTCTCTGTATTAACCTGCATTATAGTCCAATCCATTAATCTGAGTTTCGTAAGCAAGAGCATCGAACTGCATATCTCTCCGTGTGCTGGCAAAATGTAGATTGGCATATATGGCTATAATCGCATGAAGAGCTTCGTGTGATTCCATACCCTGACTGGTTAAACGTTGGTAGGCAGTAGCAACAAATTCCGGAGCTTCCAGTTGAAGTTGGCGATCAATGGTCACATGTAAAACAGTATGTACAAAAGGGTTAACTATCATACCGTTGACTTCTCTTGGAATTGATGCCATCTCACCCTCTTCCCATATAGAATCGAACTCAGGGTGCAGTTCAAGGACTCTAGCTACTTGTCCATCTATTTCCTCAATAGGTCGCCCTTCATTTTTATCAGCAGCAACTCGAAGGATGCGTTGTTGAGACTCCTTATCAAACTCCATTGTATAAACAGTTCTCCTTAAGTTAAAGGGACCCTCAAGATAATAAAAAAGGCCCTATTTCTTAACGTATGTCAAACTTAGGATGCTTTAAAACAAATAGGGCTTCAGAAAACTAATGCCACTAGGGAGTTTCAGAGAAATGAGAACGCCTTTTACCTCCAGATCTCCCATAAATCATGAACACCCGCTTTCCTTGACGAACATGGTATTTAGCCCATGCCGGTGAAGTTCCATCATAGCAAGCAGCGGGATCACTTCCTTCGGCTTTCAGAAAATCTGGATAGTCCAGACCGGCATCATAGACGTCCATTAAAAGGCAATCGGTGTTAAATCCAAGACCTGACAAGCTGACTTTACTCAAAAATGCTTCAATCTCGATTGGATCATTCAATTCTAAGCTATTCATAATCTAAGTAAATTTGAAAGTATTACCCTAAAGCGCAAATAGTTATTTTAGTTAAAGACGCAATTCAAGTTTTCCCAAGTTACTTGATTTGATAGAATAAAAAAAGAATATTTTTATATATAAAAATCTTTAAATCAGGTTCAAATAAATGTTAGTTCAAAAAAATCTCTACCTATCCCGGAGTGCTGCGGATGGGCACGGAGGTCAAGAGTTCTTATACAAGGTGAATCAGTATGGAATTTCTGCGAAAAGTCGACCGCAAGAAGAACTTTCGCAAATTCACTGGGAAGTAGAGGTTATAAAATACCAAGAAACAGCAGCTGTTAAATTCGAAATATGTCACGACACCGAATTAGCCAAGAAAACGTTGATTTTTCATAATGACTCGTCTCTCAACGAATTTCTTGAAAATGCTTTCATTTACTTTAAAGAACTAGGTGTATTAGAAAGTATGGATAAAAAGCAGGCGTAATCAAAGTAATTTGATGACCGTTAACCCTTGACAAAGTGAGGGTTTATTTCTAGTATTACTGTCTTCAATTAAGTTCAAGAATACCGTCCTCGCTGACTGTGGTTTCGTCAGGAGATTTAAAAATCATTACTTTAATATAGCCAATAAACTTAAGTAAAACTACGGGATTAGGTTATCCACGATTAAAATTAATTTCTATAAACGGAGATAGTGAAGGATGTCACCCCAAACCGCCGAAGCAAAAGTAAAGAATTTAAGTAAACATAAAAATGTTCCGGGGAAACCCGAGGGCTGGGTACCAGCAGGAGATCTTCAAGAGGTAATTAGTCTTGAGGAGATGCAAAAGCTGCCAAAGGAAACTATATTCATGACAGGGAGTGAAGCGGCCCGCGAGTCAATTCGCAGAGCCAACGTTGATATGGCAATTGCCTATCCTATAACACCCCAGTCAGAAACAATGCAGCAGGTGGGCTACCTATACGACGAAGGCTATATCAAAGATTACTATCGTGCAGAAGAAGAAATCGGCACAATGTCAGCGATCAGTGGAGCATCTCGTGCCGGTGTACGTAGCCTCACTGCTACTTCTGGTCCCGGTTTAATGAGAGGTATGGAAGCACTTTCTTCATGGCCTGGGGCACGAGTTCCTGTTGTAATGCTTGATATGTGCCGAGTGATCAACACACCCCTGGCAATCCAGCCAGATAATATAGAGATTTCTTTCCTCCTTAACACAGGAATGTTGGTCATGCATGCTGAAAACCAGCAAGATTTTT
>JAPYPK010000181.1 GCA_029937655.1 Nitrospinaceae bacterium | reverse complement strand
CTGATAAGTGACATTAGACTTCTCCTCTTTCTTTTTATTGATTTATGCTGACTCGTTTGATTGAACTAATAGGTAATTCTTTTCCGTTTACGACGGCATACGTTTCGTCCTTTCCAAATACAACGTCACTGACTAGACCGGAGGAAAATGTATCCACCGCAATTAGCCCGCCTGCTTGATTGTCAGCCTTCACCGTATAAGAATAGGTGCCTGTAGGAAGTGGATTCCCGTGTTTATCGAATCCATCCCAAGATGCCGTATTTTTCCCTTGTGTTTGACTACCAAGTTTTACTGCATCGATCTGACTACCTGCGATATCAAAAATGTCAATTCGAACTGACATTGCATCGCCAGCTAAGGAATAACTAAGAGTCTCAGAAGCATTTGCAGAATGACTGAAAGCGTTACCATAGGATTCTACGGTTTTACCAATGAGGCTTAGTGATGCAGTGTTTTGTGACGCTGTTGCTAGTTTCTGCATGATTTCAAGGTTCGTGTTCACATTAGTCATTTGTTCCAACGCACTGAACTGGGCGAGTTGCGCACTGAAATCCTGTGCACCCATTGGATCGAGAGGATCCTGGGCTGACAACTGCGCTATGAGCAACTTGAGGAAATCATCTTTTCCCAATGAACTATCTTCATCAGCCATTTTTGTGACTGTTTTGCTGTTATCTATCGAGGTAACTCCTGGAATCGGTTCCATTTTTTAATCTCCTAAAATAAGCAATGTGCTTATGCAATCACGCTGACTGTTTGAGAAATATCATCAAATATAAAAGATGTTTGTCTGGTGGAAGATTGATTGGTTTCTATTTCCAGACCATCTGTATTTATATAATCCAAATCATTTGTATCAGGTTGACCAGAGTGATCTCGTTGTTGAGAAAATTCTTGATTGCTGTCCCCGCCTACCAAAACTGAAAAACCATCCAGCTTCAGTCCCTGGCTTAACATCGAATCTCTGAGTTGTGATAAATTACTTTCAATGACTTGCTTTACCGCTTGGTTTTCAGCAACGATTACTGTTCGTACTCCATCACCTGATGTGATGATATTCATACGGACCCTTCCCAAGGATGGAGGGTCGAGCTGGATTTTTACTTCACTTTGCGAACCGTTGGAGCGAATCGATAATCTATTTATAATTTGGTCTATTACTCTGCTTTCGATGGGAGCCCTGTAAATTGTGTTTTCAGAAATAGTTGCCTTTGCATTCAAAATGCTCTTGTTGGTACCCCCACCTGCCACGTTATTATTCAATACTTGAACTTCCCCATTGGCTTTAATTGCTTCCAAACTTTTACTTTTACTCCCATCCAAGTTTGCGTCAGCGTATTTCATGCCTATGGTACTCTGAGAGATCGTTTTTTCTTGCCTTGTACTATTTGATTCGACCTTAACATTATCGCCAGTTGACGATACCTTTTCATTTCCCTTAGAAGCGCCTTCATCACGGTATTTATTTCCATCTGGATTGAACTGGTTTTTAATTTCCGATTTTTTTACCGTAGTTTCCTCTTTCTTTTTTCCCCCAGTTTCTATGTTAACTAAGTCCTTAGAAACTTGGCTTGCAACTTCAGGTTTTATTGTTTTGTCTACGGTACTAAAATTCTGTTTAGCTAATTCGCCATTCAAGTTTGATGTTTTATTTTGTTGCGATTCAAATTTTTGTATGAAATTTTTTGCTTCCTTGTCAGTAAAACCAGCCTGCTTTAATAAATCATTTATTAAGCCTTTTCTGTTTTCTAGTTGTGAAAATGAATTTTCATTCAAGTTGTTGGTAGATATAAAATCTTGGAATGAAAAATCTTTAAGTTTTGAATTTTGTGCTGTTAAAGATTGTAATAAAGCCCCGATATCCAAGCCAGAATCATTATTTAAAATTTCAAGAAGAGTTTCCATAGCCTGCACATCAAAACCCAATTCTTTTATATGACCCATAGCTTCTTCAAAGTTGTCAACCGAAGCAAGTTCCTGAGGGGCTATATTTTCTGACTCTTTGGAAGTGGACTCTGTTTCACTCAATGGTTCTTCTTTAATATTTTGATCTACTTTCTTTGATTCGGTTTGATCTATTTGTTGGCCTTCCTTCGACTTAGATTTTTCTATTTGTTTTTTATCGGACGGTTTTTGAGAAGGAGAATGATTCTGTCTATCTGCTTCCGGTTTATTATTTTCCTTCGCAGGCGCAACTCTATGGTTTGCGTCTTCCATAATTCTCTGGAACCCATCATCTTCTCTAACGTCATGCCTCTGAGGAGTCACCGCTTGTTCGACAGGTGCCTGCGGAGTGAAAATTGCTAAAATATCTGGTTGGCCCACAATAAATTCCTTTTACGCTCAAGTTAAAAAATGATTAACCCTGTAAAATTCTTCTAACAGGATTTACTTACTTTGAGCAAGAGGTATGCCAAATTGTAAAAATATATTTTTAATCATTTAGATATAAGGTCTTACAGGTATTTAAGTGGAAAGGTATTAAATAAAGAGCACGGCAAGATTTTCCTTAATAAAGTTAATTTTACCTTTATTTTAAAAATAAAAATTGAGTTGTATTTAAATTGCTAATCATTTTTGCATCTCTCTGGATATTGAAATTCCTAGTTATCCATACGAGTTG
>JAPYPK010000180.1 GCA_029937655.1 Nitrospinaceae bacterium | reverse complement strand
ACCTTAAATACGAGTGTCCGTTTTGTTCGTGGGGAGTTTGATAATAGCCGCCTTAATATTACTGCTGTTCCTCAAGTGAGAGATGTTATTACGCAAGGTGGCGGGTGGCGTTAATTTTCAGATAATGCTGGTTTGTAAAGTATTCGATTTTCAAGGCTTTGGACTTGATAATCGAATTTTCGGATGGTAGCTTAGTATGCATTAATCCTGAAAATTCAATCGGCTTTGAGACTGGACTTGCTTGAAATATTACTTTCTTATATTAAGGCCTCACTGCATAAAGACTAATCCCCATTTGGGGTGTGAAAAAAATAAGGGAGGGGTATTCTGGTGGATTTAGCTGAGTGTGCATATAAAGATAATAGCGATGGCACAGTCTCTGATACTGATAATGACTTGCAGTGGTCGATTCGCGATTCTAGGCAAGAGCTCGGCAAATGGCTCAACTGGGATGAGGCAGAGGCCTACGTGAAGGCCTGTAATGAGCAGAGCTACCTTGGCCACAATGACTGGAGACTTCCTACCAAGAGCGAAGTTCGATCTCTTTTCAAAAATAAAGAAATATATCAAAGAATATTTTTAAGTATGGCTCAGAAAAAAGAACGGAGGGTGTCGAATTATCAGGCAGGAGGTGAGTTTAGTTACTGGACCTCTGAGACGCGTTACGATTCTTATGCTTGGAAAAGTTATTATCCGACCGGCAAAGAGGTTTGTGTTGATAAGTCTGTCTCGACTACGGGAACCGGTGCTAGGTTAACCAGGGACCTTTAAATAAACGATTAATATTGGCCGTTTTTATCTGAAAGATAGAAAAATAAGATATATCAGGAGCAGAGTCTATGTCTGACGAAGAACTAAAGGAAGAGCAGGGACCAGAAGAGGGTGGAGAAGATGTGCTCGACCAAGAGAATGAAGAACTGAATACCGAGTGGCTTGGTGAGGAAGAGTGGGGTGACGAGGAAGATGAGGAGGAAGTAATTGAAGAGGATGTCCCCACATTTGTAGATAATGGGGATGGAACAATTAGTGATACCCGCAATAACCTGATGTGGGCCAAGTCCGATTCCTACGCAGAGTTTAAATACGGGATCAACTGGTTTGAGGCACAGGATTACTGCGAGTCCCTGAATGAAAAAGAATTCGCAGGATTTGATGACTGGCGTTTATGCAGCACTGAGGAAGCTAAATCAATGTTTTCTTTCACTATGAGTAACACCGATAAAGATGGTGCTGAAATCCATGTTGACGAACTTTTTGAAGAGGGTGGCGGACACAATACATGGACATATATGGAAAAGCCTGACTATCATCAGTATGCTGAGCTGTTTAGTTATGTCACAGGAAATGAAATGTGGCAGCATAAGGATAACGAGTACTCACATGCTCGTCTCGTTCGAGATGCTGGGGATCGCGAGGACTACGAACCAGAGTGGCGTAAAGATACTAAAAAGTTTGAGCGCTGATTTTTAAGGCGTATCGATATAGAGGCTTAGAAAAAAATGTCCCATTACATGATTTTTGGAAAAGAAGATTGCCCGCATACTCGCAAAGCGCGTGACGATTTTAAAAAAATGAACCGTGCGTTTGTATATGTTAACGTTGATACGAACTCCCATGGATTGGAAAAGTTGCTTGAGTATACCGAGGGGAAGTACATCGTCCCTGTGATTGTTGAAGTTGACGAAGGAAATGTTGAGATTGGTTACACAGGAGAGTAAAAAATTATATTGAGAGGAAGAGGAATACCATGGGTGAAGAAGTCCAGCAAATAAAAAATGATGCTCCGGTCAAAGTAGATAAAGGCCCAAAGCGTTTTGTTGAAAAAGGGCCACATGTGATACTCGATACAAAAACAAATGTTTTCTGGTTGAAGAAAGATTCGTGGCAGGATAAAGGAAAATTTATTAACTGGCACGAGGCTATCGAGTACAGCGACAGGAAAAACCTTCGTAAGATCGGTGGTTTTGATGACTGGCGGTTACCGTTTTTTGGTGAGATCGAAACATTGTATGACGAATCTCATGATAACCCCGGGAAGGGGGGAGTGACATTGCACGTGGACCCCGTTTTCCCAGAGGGAGCCTTTAAGGTCATCTGGTTGGCAGGAGATACTTCAACCCGTAGACCCCGATATGATTTCTCAAATGGCAAAGAGGTTTATGTAGATGAGTATAGTTTTGGCGCCGTCAGATGTTGTCGTAAAGCCCCGGTTCAGAAGGTTGCAACCCGCCCAAAACGGAAATGAGTGTACGTGGCGGCGATGTATATAAAATAGCCGAAAAAAAAATTAAAAAAGCGGATTTGGTTGATAACGGAGACGGTACGGTTTCTGATCGAGCCAATCAAATCATGTGGGTCAAGAATGATACTTGGATTGAGTTGGGTCGCCTTGTCACTTGGCATGAAAGTCAAAGCTATGCCAAGGAGATGAATGAGAAAAAATTTGCCGGTCATTCCAATTGGAGGATACCTAATGCCTCGGAGGCAAAACTTCTTTTTGATGAGGAACACATCAATACAGATGTTGAGGGAGGAGAAGTTCACCTCAATCCGGTTTTTCCTTCTGGATGCGGGTTTTCTACTTGGACTAGTGAGACCCGAGGAGCTAAAGCCGCAATGAGCTATGACCTAAGGTCAGCCTACGAATACTGGTTGGCCAAGGA
>JAPYPK010000179.1 GCA_029937655.1 Nitrospinaceae bacterium | reverse complement strand
ACGGATAGAAAACTTGTTAATTTCTCATCAAAATTTAGCGCGGCATAAGCAGCATCTTGTATCACTACCACGTCATTTTTTTTAGCGAATTCGACTACCTCTTCATAAAATGAACGAGTGGCGTTTGCACCCGTTGGATTGTTGGGATAGTTGATGTAGAGAAGTTTGGCCCGCTTGGCAACGTCTTCTGTTATTGACTTAAGATCAGGTAAAAAATTATTTTCTTTTGTTAGGGGCAGTTGCACTACCTCGCCACCAAGATATTGAGTGTGGGTTCCCATCACGGGGTACCCCGGAACTGTTATTAAGGTAATGTCTCCTGGATTGATGAAGATAGAAGGGAGCATGGCAAGAGCCGGCTTTGAACCGATAGTGTGATTTACATGCTTGCTTGGATCTAACCCTTGAACGCCAAAGACATTCTCCATATATTTTACTGCGGCATCTTTAAACTCCTGAATGCCATTATCGGTGTAGCCTCTGTTTTCAGGTTTTTCGGCTTCTAGTTGAAGTGTTTTGATTACTTCTGGAAAAGCCATTTCATCGGGTTCACCAACACCCAGATCAAAAAGTTCTTTTGTGGGGTTTGCTTCCATTGCTGCACGTTTAGCGCGTTTTATTTTTTCGAATTTGTAGATCTTGGTGTCTTTGCCAAAGGTATTTCCTCCAAGACGTTCTGCAAATAATTCTTGAATATAATCTTTCTTGCCGGGCATATTTACTTGCTCCAATAAATTGGTTGGTATCGAGTGGTAAAAAATATACTAAAAGCGGATTAATCTAGCCAAAAAGGTTTTGCCTGTCAATGCCTATAATAAAGACGATATGTTTATTCATCTTCATCGTCATCCGACTCGTCTTCGCCAACAATAAGATTAGCAGAATTTTGGGAATAACGAATATACTTGATGATTTCGGCGACTTCGGGGTCTGATAATTTGTTTCGCTGGGGAGGCATTTTATCAGAACCTTCAACTATCTGTTTATACATTTCCTCATCAGAAAAATTTTCAAAGAGGTACTCTGGATCGATAAGTCCAGGAGCTCTTGTTTGCTTTCCAAGTGCATCGGCGCCGTGACAATTAGCGCATACTCTGTGGAAATGATTTTGCCCAGACTCAAACTCTGCGGGGACACTTATTGTAGGTTTAGGAGTACAAGAAGTTAGAGCAATCAGCATTACTGCCACCAAGAATATGTAAGTTTGAAACTGTGTCATAATTAAATAAAACTATTTACGTTTGATTAGATCTGGTTTGCCATCGTGATTCCTGTCCAATTCAACGCGATCAAGTTTTTGATCTTCGTTATAAAATTCCCACCGATCAATCTGCCCGTTTAAATTTGTGTCGAATTCGATTTTTTTTAGAGTGCCCGATGGATAGAAGTATTGAAACTGGTCTGGTTTATCATCTTCGTTAGTATCAAATTTAGCTATTTTGATCGTTTCATTTGCGTCGAAAATCTCCCATCGGTCTACCTTCCCATTATGTTTCGTGTCATATTTGGCGTTCGTTATTTTACCTTCATCATTAAAATTTTGCCACCCGTCCATTTCCTCATCACCATTACTATCTGTTTCTATGTTTGTTAATAGGCCGTTAATGTTGAAGATTTCTTTTCGGGTTATTTTTCCTGAGAATTCCGTGTCTTTTTCAATTTCTTTGAGAGAACCATCAATTCGATAATATTGAATTTGATCCGTATTGCCATCAAAATTGCGGTCTACTTCTGCACGAATGGGGGTTTTATTTTTTTCATAAATATCAGTCTGATCTATTTTCCCATCTCCATTATTGTCATATTCGATTTTTAAAATTTTGTTATTGTTTGACATGTGGTGCCACTGATCCATCTTCCCATCAAAATTATTGTCTATTTGCAATACTTCACCATAGGATGGGCAGACTCCAGATAGAAAGTAGAGGAGTATTAATGTGAATTTAACCCTAAAAGATATCATTATCGCTCCAGAACATATAAAATTGGAAGGTTGAATGAAATAGAATTTTTACCAAGGGGTTCGGGGATAGGCGGATAGGGGATTCCACGCCTGATAGTTTCTAGGGCCGCTTCATTGAGCAAATCATAGTTAGAAGCTTTAATTATTTTTAAGTCAACAAGATCTCCTTTTTTCCCAAGCGTGAAAGCGACTATGGGTTTTCCTTCAAACCCTCTTTTGCGAGCCATCCTCGGGTAGTATTTTGCTTTTGCTACCCTCTGCCAAATTTTTCCATGAAAACCTCGATGTAGTTCTCCTAGATCTAATGAGGAAAAATTGGTTGAAGGCGGTTTGGTTTTTACCCTA
Source organism: Nitrospinaceae bacterium (assembly GCA_029937655.1). Taxonomy (GTDB): domain Bacteria; phylum Nitrospinota; class Nitrospinia; order Nitrospinales; family VA-1; genus Nitromaritima. The sequence goes on along the minus strand of JAPYPK010000179.1, from coordinate 359 downwards.
GTGGTACTTTGCGGTGAATCCAAAGATTCTTCGGTGAAACCATGAGCAAGGGAGACATTCCTTACATTAGGAATAAAACGCCTACTCTTTATTTTTACACTTTGTTGATATAACGGAATAGGATTAAAATTCATTGGATCATCAACTTGAACCTTCGAAATAATGTGCGCTCGAGGGTGGTTGAGTAAAGCTGGTTTTGACAAGGCCTCTATAAACTTGGTAGGAGTTGCAGAAATATTTTTGTTTTGAAGCGAAGATCGGTTTTTATGGATTGGTCTTTGCATAGCCGTTGAAACTTCTTTGGTAAAAAGTCTTTGATGTTCTATTAGAGAAGGGGAGGGGCTTTTGCTTAAGGCTAA
>JAPYPK010000178.1 GCA_029937655.1 Nitrospinaceae bacterium | reverse complement strand
GCGTGATTGAGTGCTTCGTCATAATTCTCTGAATTAAAATAGGCGGTGCTTAAGGCGGATCGAAGTTCAATGTCTTCAGGGGCAAACATTAAAATTTTCTTAAGAACCTGAATTTCTTCATCATACTTTTTTTCCATATCGTAGGCAGCTGCAAGATTAGCGTAACCTAATCTATCCATAGGATCGATTTCGACGACCTTCCTAAAAGAACGTGCAGCACTTTCATACATGTCTTGGAGCATGAACACGCCACCCAGATTCAAATAAACTTCAGAATCTTCGGAGAGCAACTCTGAAGCGCGGGTCAGCTCTCGTATCGCTTCGTCTTCGTGGTTGCACATGGCATATGCAGTTCCCAATAATTTGTAGGCAGGCCCATTCTGGTTATCGCGGCTTATTATTTGTTTGAGCTGTTTCGTTGCTTCATCCAACTCGCCTCCGTCAATGAAAAGCCTTCCCAATTCCAGTTGGAGGTCAATGTCATCTGGCTTGCCTTTTAGCTCTTTCCGGACCTGACGCACTCTTTTTGAGATAGCCATCTCGCGTTTGGTTTCTTCCGGGTCACGTACTCCCAGTTCCTGAAATATTTCAGGATCTATTTTCATTGTGGTCCAGCCGGCTCCCTTGTCTCCTTCAGCGCCCATAATCTAATAAAACTCCAGTTAAGTAACAGTTAAGCGACATCAATAATAATCAGGGTAGCAATAATTTTAGAAGATATCCTAAGACGTGTCAAGACATGCATAGACTGGTAAGAGTTTTTCAGGTGTGTTGAACTAGTGGACGAGTCATATTTAAAATTTCTTCTCGCCCATAGTGATCTAGGTATAACAGAAAGTGTTCGCGTGAGAGATAGTTCCAGATGCTACGTGACGGGAAATTTGATTCTATGATTTTTTCAAAACTTTCGTAAACATCCAAAACTTCATCTTTGGACATTCCCTTCTTGATTTCATAATCAAAAATGATTGCCATATCTCGTTCTGGGTCACGTAAGATTCGGTTTATTTGAAACTTTGCTGGGTTATGGTAAATGGCAGAATCTTTTTCCAAAGAAAAAATAGATTGCCCCACCGAATGGATGGTGCCGTCTCCCAATTCACTATGCTGAACTGTAAAGTCAATGGTTTCTTGTGCTTCGTGTTTTTCTTCTGTCGGGAATCCGAAAAACAAATACAAGTGGTTCCATATCCCAGCCAGAGAACTATTTTCTAGGACTCTTTTTTCCGTAGCCTGATCACAGCCTTTTTCAATAATGGAAAGTATCCTGTCATTCGCACTTTCCAGTCCAAAAAACAACATGAGGAATCCGGCCTTATACATATTCTCGAAAAGCTCGACCGTCTCTACTGAATCGGACTCAAATTTCAGCATACCCAATGCGCGCATTTCCACTCCTTGAGAAAGGATCGCTTTTGACATACGGTCAAAGGCGCTTGGAGAAATTGCTTCATCAGAAAATGTAAAATATTTTGTTTTATATTTTTTTCCAAGGTAATCCAGTTCTTCTGCTACGCGCTCTTCGTTTTCTTTTCGGTAGTGTGAATCGTAAATAAAGCTGTGAGTGCAGAAGGTACACTTGCCCCAGTAGCAACCCCTACTGGCCATATAAGGCAGAACCGGGTATGGCATCAGGTATTTGTTTAAAGGTAGATCGTCAAAGTTTGGGGATGCTAATTGGTCATAGGAGAGCGCTTTTGCTGATGAGTTGCGAGTGACCTTCCCATTTTTTAGGTAAATTAGATTTGGGACGGTGTCCAGTGGTTTCCCGTCCTTGAGTTGGTTTAGTAATTGGTCGAGTGGATGTTCTCCTTCGAATAAGACGATACTGTGAAACATTTCATCGAATAATATTTTCTTGTCCTCTAAAATATCTTGGTGTCGAGCGAACACACTTCCACCGATGACTATATGGAGGTGAGGGTAACGAGTTCTAAGAACCCTTGCTAAGGTTAGTCCTGGAATTACCTGACCGGCATGAATGATGGAAATTCCCACCAAACCATATTGATTCCAGTCAGCATTTTTTAGTAGGTCGTTTTCGTAAAGTTCTAGAAAAGGATTTTTTATTGCGTCTTGGGTAGCACTAAGAATTCCCTGAAGGTTTTCTTCCGGATTACCTTTCATGAAAAAAGAATCCAGATCAAGCTTGCTTGGGTAATGCGCATAAGAGATCAGTTGCATTGCTACCTTTAATGTCGTGTAGGCTTTTTTATACTCATCAAACTGGAAAAAACGCTCTTCGTCGCGCAAGACCTCCTTCGCATCATTGATTTCTGAAAAGATAGTTTCCAAATAACGCGTGTCTTCTACTATTTGACGATGGGTAGGTTCAACTTCAAGGTCTTCAGGAGACTTGACGGGTTTTGAGAGTCTTGATATGATTTTTTCGACGCAGCGTTCGAGATAAATTCGAGATAAAAACAAATCATAACTCTCGACGTTGAAGTCAAACTGATCCACCTCATGTCCCTTTGTTTCAAGGTAAGCCTTAAGCGTGGGTAACGCTAAATAGGGCTGACTTGGGTACCATTGTGGTGGAAAAACCAAAGCCGTTTTCATCTTGGAAGTCCTTCTTGGTCCATGCGCAGTTATTTTTGGTGAAATGTTATAAATGTCTTATAAGTCAAGACTATATTAGGATATTTAGGCTGTCAACGAAGCATTTGATACT
>JAPYPK010000177.1 GCA_029937655.1 Nitrospinaceae bacterium | reverse complement strand
CACTAAAATTAAGCAGGAGGTAGAAGCTAGCTAAGTTTGAAGAAGTTGTGGTAGGCGTGTCACGACTCAACTGTTTTATTTTCGAGAACTGCCCCTTTGGGAATTCGGATTGACTTTTTATTCGAAATGAGACGCACGTTTCCTTCCAGAGTCACCTTGCCATTAAACCGAACTTCCCCCTGTAATTCAAGAGAATCCAATCCAGCGATATCAGGAGGAACTGGAATTCTTCGTTGATACTCCTTTAGGTCATTAAAGGGCTCTTTCAAGTTAATCCGTGGCAGGTCAGACCGCACTACCGCCTGATCTCTTTTTAAAGTTCCCCGGTTAAGACTAAAAAGGTCTGATTGCACTAATAGGAGGTCGCTGGTTTTTTTTACCGGTAAAAATCTACTCCTTGGCACAATCATTCCCATTGCACCAGGAAACGAATTGAACGCAGAGCCCACAGCAGTTTCTAGCTGCAGGACACTTTGCTTTTTAACTTGCTTACGATTGACAATCAAGCCTAAGTCGAGTGATCCTTCTTTGAGTATTTGTTTCAACCTGACCAAGTTAACCCAAATATTATTGGTGTTAAAAAAGTTAAACTTTTCATTGCCACAAAACTCCACCACATGCTCTGGGGGGACATCTGCAATTTCCAATAATTTAATCTGATCTATTTCCTGGCACAGCACCCCACCCTTTGTGTCGGCAGGCGTTTTGGCGGTTACCTCCATTAAGAATGGGATATCTGCATCAATGATATAGTTGAGAATTTTAAGGTCAATTGTAGCTCCCAAATTATCTGCATTTGAAATAAAAAGAAACTCGCGGCCTTCTTGTAATAAATTATCGAGGTAACCATTTTCCAAAATGCATGAATATAAATCACCGTGCCCAGGCGGATACCATGCCTCAGTATTTAATTTCTTGGGGTCAAGAAAACAAGTATCGTCCGCTAATAGCCTTGGGTACGCATTTTGACAAAAAGAAAAAATTCTTATAGCACCGGCAGCCCGACCAACAAGACGTTCAGTCATATCATTTGTATAAAAACTATTCATAAATAAAAGAGGCACATCAGCTTGGTGCTTTTTATTCAGCTCTGACACCTGCTCAACAAGAAGGTCAATAAATGTTTTTTTTTCTCGAACTACGATCGCCGACTTTGGGCCTCGGCAATTCATAGTGGTTCCAAGCCCGCCATTAAGCTTACAAACAGCTAACCGGGAAAGAGCAAGTTCCAAGGATTCTCTATCGGGAACAAGGAGGGATGAATATTGGGCAATCTTTGACTTATTTGGATTGCGGAGCGACTTCCAGCGTCCTATTTTTTTGGGTTCCGTATTAAGTTTACTATAAAGCTGAGCATAACCCTCCAAAACCGAATCTTTTAATTTAAAAGACTTTAAAGCCTTTTTCAGTCGAGTCTCATCCATTTCAGCTCTAACCCTTCATCCAAAAATAGTTCTGAATGAGATTAACTCCCGCACCAAAGAGCGATAACCTTCATTCGCATTGGGGAGGATTATACAAACTTTTAAGAAAAAAGGGACTCCTTTTTCGACTCATCAAAGGAGTACAGTTGTCAACCTAACAAGATAATAATTTGAGCGGTAAAATCACTATAATTATAGAGATTACTTGGTTTGTATTTCCCTATAGTTCTCTTTCGATGCAAGCTACTAATCGTGGGTCAAATGGATCGCAGTCACTTGAAAAATGGCCTACAACTTGACCATTCCTCCCAATCACAAACTTATGAAAGTTCCATACGACTTCTCCAGCATGTGGAAACCTATGCTCTTTGAGCCAAAAATATATGTGCGTAAAAAAATTAAATAAAGATGGACTGAAGCCTCTTGGTCTAATCACTGGCAAAAACTCGGCCGCCAAGTATTTATATAGAGGATGCGCATCAATACCTCTGACTTTGACTTTCTCAAACATATCGAAAGTAACTCCATACCCACCTTCACAAAACTCTAAAATAACCCTTTCAGAGCCTGGTTCTTGATTAAAAAAATCATTACAGGGGAATGCTAATACAGAAAAATTTTTATCAGATAATTGATCATATAGTTTTTGAAGATCTTTATATTGTGTTGTAAAACCACAATGGGAGGCCACGTTTACAATTAAAAGCACATTACCCTTGTAACCGGAAAAATCCACTTCACCCTTCCCTAATTTATTAAGAAAAAAGTCGTAAACCAAAAAACTCAAACCCTCCAATCCTCGACACTGTAATTAGTAACCAATGAAACTCTTCATCTTTTTAAGGTACCATTCATAGTATAATAACCTACCTTCTCACTTAATCTACCTGCTCAAATGTTGATTTTTAAAAAAAATATATATGACCGGCAAGAGTTTAGTCCTGACGGACACTCCCCAAGTCCTGACATTGAATACGATGAATTATTTGACCCCCTTAATCTCCTTTCCGTTGCTTTGAAGGAAGAAAGTGATGTGATCAGTTTCCTAAAACGCCAACACACAGAATACTGGCACCAAGACTCTAAAAAATTTTACCCAAGAGCGCATAAAATTGGTAGTTATGGAATTTTTGATAATTTAATACACATTCTCAAAGGTGGCTTAGATAACCGCGATGATTGGCAGGTAATGAATACTTACCATTTCTGTTTTTTATATGATGTGTTAATACGTTTTGCCTTTAACTATAACCATGACAACAAAGAAGGG
>JAPYPK010000176.1 GCA_029937655.1 Nitrospinaceae bacterium | reverse complement strand
ATTTTTTCACTATTGCTAAATAGCGCAATTTCAACAGATGTAATATTAGTTATATTCAACCCACGTCTTTCAACAAGTGGTATAGGGTCTGCGTATCCACTTTCAATAATACAGCATGTAATCTCGGGAACCCGGGAGCAAATTTCGATGGCAGAAGCACTACCAAGAGAACGCCCCATCACACACACATTTTTTTTTAAAAACTTATTATCTCTAAGATAACAATAAATAGTCGATGCATCTATAAGACTGGATTTTAAGGTTGGGACACCATCACTTCGTCCATATCCTCTAAAGTCACAAACAATAAATTCACAACCAAACTTAATAAAATGCTCAGCCAAATGATTGTAGTCGGATACAATTTCACCATTCCCATGGAAAAACAAAATAGTAAACTTGGCTTCCGAATTTTTATAACAACGTACATGGACATTGCAGTTATTTTCTACATTAATAAAAATATCGTCCGCTCCATCAGGAACAGCAGAATTATCTAATCGTGGAAAAAATAAATTTTGATTAAATTCGTCAGAATCAAAAATTGAAGTCACAAGTGGTTCCCAATATTTAAAATACAACTATTTGATTTTAAAGGTATTTATTTCTTTAAAAACAAGAAAATACCTGTGCGCAAAAAATATTGAATTCTTTGTTGAAACATGGAAAAATGCCACGCCTAAAATCTAATTGCAATGAAAACTAATTTATCTATTTTTAGTCGAATATAAATAAGGGCTAAACTTACCCTACTTTGTATAAATCAGGAGATATTATGTTACTGGAAACGGGACCAATTGAGAAACTTTTTAACTCACTAGAAGAAAACCATTCAAAAGCTCGTTCAAACTTAGGCAGACCCCTTACTGTAGTTGAAAAAAACTTATTCAGCCATATGACTGGTTGTGACTATTCGAAACTTAAACGGGGAGCTTCTGATATTGTCCTACAACCCGATCGAGTTGCGATGCAAGATGCCACAGCACAAATGGCTATTCTACAATTTATGTCCGCCAAAATTTCTGAGGTTGCAGTACCAAGTACAGTTCACTGCGACCATTTGATTCAAGCCTACGCAGGAGCGGATAAAGATCTCGTAGCAGCAGAAGATCTAAATAAAGAGGTCTATGATTTTTTACAATCCGCAGCTATGAAATATAATATGGGATTTTGGAAGCCTGGTTCAGGAATTATCCATCAAGTTGTGTACGAAAATTATGCTGTCCCTGGGACAATGATGATAGGAACAGATTCGCATACTCCAAACGCCGGTGGTTTAGGTGTAATTGCTATTGGCGTCGGTGGAGCTGATGCAGTAGATGCTATGACAGGCCAAGGATTCACCACAAAAATGCCAAAACTTGTTGGAATAAAACTAAAAGGAAGGTTGAATGGTTGGACTTCCTCAAAAGACATTATTCTAAAAGTCGCCACTATGTTAACTGTAAAAGGTGGTACCGGTAAAATTGTTGAGTATTTTGGTGAGGGCGCACGCTCATTGAGTGCCACTGGTAAAGGTACTGTCACGAATATGGGTGCTGAAATTGGTGCCACAACATCTACTTTTGGCTATGATGGGAAAATGGATCCATATCTTCGTGCAACTGATCGCGCCTTGATTGCTGATTTATGTGAAAAATATGCACCGCATCTGCAATCTGATCCGGAAGTGGAGGCAGATCCTGAAAAATTTTATGACGAATTTCATGAAATCGATCTTGATCAATTAGAACCACACATAGTTGGACCCCACACACCTGATCTTGGACGTCCAATTTCAGCTATGGCCTCTGAGGTTGACGAAAAAGGATATCCCGAAGAACTTTCATCTGCCCTTATTGGTTCCTGTACAAATTCAAGTTATGAAGACATGAGTCGTTCTGTCAGTTTAGTTCGCCAAGCTAAAGCTGCTGGGATTAAAGTTAAATCTAATTTTTTAGTTACGCCTGGGTCTGAACAGATCTATGAAACTATTAAACAAGATGGAATCCTTAGTGAGTTTGAAGAAGCAGGAGCGAAAGTCCTTGCTAATGCCTGTGGGCCATGCATCGGCCAATGGAAAAGAGAGGATAAAAAAAAAGGCGAGGCTAATAGTATTCTTACTTCCTACAATAGGAACTTTGCAAAACGTAATGATGGCAATCCGGAAACCCTTGGGTTTATTAGCAGCCCTGAGTTAGTTGTTGCAATGGCTTTCGCCGGGTCAATGAAGTTTAATCCACTCACAGATTCATTGAAGGATAAAGATGGGAATGATTTTAAATTTGATCCACCTTCAGGAGATGTACTTCCTTCAAATGGGTACTCTTCAAAAGATAGTGGCTATGAAGAGCCTACAAAAACAGGAGAAGTTGTTATCAACCCGTCAAGCGAACGCCTTGCATTCTTGAAACCTTTTCCCAAACAAGATCCTATTGAAGATTACAAAGACCTTCCATTATTAATAAAAGCTCAGGGCAAATGTACAACAGATCATATTTCCCAGGCAGGTCCTTGGCTCAAGTTTCGTGGTCATCTAGATAATATCAGTAATAACATGTTTCTAGGTGCCACAAATTCTTTCACTGGGGGAACAGGGACAGGTAACAATCCAGTCACAGGGGAAAAAGATATTGAGATTAATAAAATTGCCAGAAGTCTTAAGGATGATGGTTTCGGTTGGATAGCAGTCGGTGATGAAAATATAGGTGAAGG
>JAPYPK010000175.1 GCA_029937655.1 Nitrospinaceae bacterium | reverse complement strand
TGGCTGATCAAGAACTCAGGTCCGTTTGATTCAGGAGTGTAAATTATGAAGTCCATCCTTACGCAGTCTCGTTGGTCACCCTACGGAGTGGGTGTAGGCATCGGAATGCTCTCATGGGTTACTTTTGCTTTAATGGATAAAGCTCTGGGGGCATCCACTACGCTCGTTCGAACAGTTGCAGCAATAGAAAGAACAATAACTCCTTCACATGTTTATTCCAACGAATATTTCAGTAGGTATCTTGGAACAGTTGCAGATCCATTGCCTATCGTTGAATGGCAGTTTGCGTTAGTGGTGATGATGGTTTTTGGAGCCATGCTTTCATCCTGGCTATCAGGAAGTCAGAGTCATGAAAATATTCCACGGCTTTGGAAGTGGCGTTTTGGCCCAACAAAGGGTCTACGTTACGCCGGGGCTTTTTTAGGAGGCGTTATCCTGCTGTTTGGTGCCCGTCTTGCGGGAGGTTGTACGTCGGGTCATGGAATTTCCGGTGGGCTCCAACTGGCGGTCTCTTCTTGGGTGTTTTTTATGTGTATGTTTGTTGCGGGAGTGGTAACAACTTTTCTAATGTATGGGAAGAAAGGCCGTGAACATGTTTGAAAATTTTTTTTCTGACCCAAATACTTTATTCATGGGAGCAGTTACGGGTCTTGCATTTGGTTTTTTGTTACAAAAAGGCGGCGTAACTCGCTTTAACGTTATAATGGGGCAGTTTCTGTTTAAGGATTTTACAGTTCTAAAAATAATGCTCACTGCAATCGTAACGGGTGCTATTGGAATTTACGGTATGCGAGCTCTGGGTTTGGAGTTCTCACTTCATATTAAAAATACTGCTCTTCTGGGAAATGCAACCGGTGGACTGATATTTGGATCGGGTATGGCAATTTTGGGTTATTGCCCTGGCACCGGTATAGCGGCGATCGGTGATGGGTCTCGGCATGCTATCTTTGGGGTTCTGGGAATGCTTGTGGGAACCGCACTCTATGCAGAGGCTTACCCATGGATAAAATCTTACATACTTGATGTTGGTAATTTTGGCAAAGTAAATTTTGAAATGGTTACAGGTCTTTCCTCATGGTGGTTTATTGTGGTCCTGCTAATTTCATCAGGGGTTGGATTTTCTGCTCTTGAACGTTGGGAACAGAGACATTAAAGGTAGTAAAAAAAATTTAACATTCATACTTTTCCAGAAAGAATGATCAGACATGTGGAAGAAAATAGCTATAGGGTCAATGGCTCTATGGATAATTACAATCAGTTATGCTGGTTACAAATTTAAATATGGCAATGCAGAGAAAGTTGATAACAGAGTAGCGATTACGTTATCGGTTGCTGAAAAAGACGTGGTGCTTGGGGAAATGAGGTTATTGCTGGAAGGTTTGCAAGGAATTATATCAGGGCTTTCTAATAGTGATTTTAAAAAGGTTGAAGTTTCTGCAAGGGGAAATGGAATGGTTATGGCTCAAGATGTTAATCCTGCATTGATGTTAAAACTTCCAGTTGAATTTAAGTCTGTAGGAATGGGTGTGCACAAGGCATTTGACGACTTGGCTGAAAATATCGACGGGAAAGATGTTAAGATTATCTTAAGGGAGATTGATTCAATTATGGACTCATGTGTCGGATGCCATTTGACATATAAATTAGAAATAGAAAGATAGCGGGTATTTTTTATACTTTTTTCAACCGTAAAACAGGGGGATAAGTGGGTGGGAAAATTGAACGTAGTAATTTTTTTGTTCTGGATTTTTTTTGTGGTGGGTGGACAACCCACTTGGGCAGATGATAACCATTCCACTAAAGAGTTGATTGAAGAACAATGCGCTTCCTGTCATAAGTTTAACGGAAAACCTGAATCAAAATTTAATCTTAAAGGTCCTGATCTGATGTGGGCTGGGAACAAGTACCAGAGGAAGTGGTTGGTCAGTTGGCTTGCAGGCAAGGAAGAAAATTTGTATCCAAACGGTTATCGCTGGGACCTTTCCAGAACCAAAATCAAGCACCCGGTTCTTTCTGAAACTACTGCCGAAAAGGTAGCTAGTTACTTTGAAAAACATTTTCTGGATTCACGAATCAAGAAAAGTTTCGTTGATCTTTCCACTTTTACCGAAATGGAAGCAGATTTGGGAGAACAAATTTATCGAGAGTATTCTTGCCTGGGTTGTCATCAAATTAAGGAGGATGGAAAAAAGATTGGCGGGCCTATCAGCGTGAACCTTTATGATTCGGGAAATAGATATAATTTGGACTGGTGGTCTCGTTTTGCAGAGAACCCACAGGACTTTACTCCACATAGCGGGGAATACTTAGCCGATATTAGCATGCGAAAAGCACGCCATATTATTGGTTATTTGATGACTCTTGGAGTGGAAGATTTTAAATTTTTTGAACCTTGGAAAACGAAGCCATTCCAACAGGCTGATGCTAAGCGTGGTGCTAAAGTTTATAAAGAGTATTGCACTCAGTGTCATGGTCCTAATGGAGGGGGCGATGGTCCTGGCGCAGCTGGACTGGATCCAAAACCAGCGGTACACGCAGAATTGCCTCTCAGTGATTACCCCGAAGATTACCTTTATAACTTGGTTTACTACGGCGGGAAAAGCGTTGGGAAATCCCCGAATATGCCAGACTGGGGGATGACTATTCCCACCCAAGGTATAGCAGATTTGATTGCTCACCTAAAGACAACCTTTAAGGGAGAATA
>JAPYPK010000174.1 GCA_029937655.1 Nitrospinaceae bacterium | reverse complement strand
TTTAGATAATGAGTATTATTATCAATATCATTAAAGGTTGACTGAACACCCATTTTAGATGGTTTGAAAATGAGAAATACCCCCTCGATTGATATGGAAGAGGATGAGATTATCTGTACGTGTTTCCATATCAGGGAAAGTACGATTCGCTCTCACATCGCTAAAAATAACGTAACCCAAGTAAAGGATATAACTCTAGCTTGTGAGGCTGGAGGAAATTGTGGTTCATGCCATATTCTAATCCAACTATTCATTGAGCAAAATAAACCAATCAAAATATTAGAGCAAAGTTCCAAACTGAAAAATTCAACATCAAAAAATAATAAAAAAGGCTTTTGGAGAAAGTTATTGACTAATTCTTAATTACCCCAGACGATTGAAAGCTTAAATACTCAATTCTTACAATTCATATAAAAAATCTTCTTAATTAGCTTAGTTAGTAAAAAATATAGCTTTTTATAAAAAATTCTCAATAGAACCAACCTTAGATGAAAAAGACCTCCATAGTTTTTGTTGTATTTTTAATTTTTCTAACCCTACAGCCCCGGTTAATAGAGGCTAAAGTGTCATCCGAAGTAACTGCCTCCAAAGCCAAAAAAATTATCATGATGCTCGACATCATGGCTAAAGAATATGACTTAGGTATTAAAAACGGAAAAATTATTAACGCTATAGAATACGAAGAAAGCCAGGTATTTCTAGATCAGTCTCTTGAAAGATATCAAAGCATTATTAGTCACATGCCTGATCTAAAAAATGCAGAGCAGCTTAAAACAAAGCTTAAAAATCTAAGGACCAATCTAAAAGATAAAATCGACCCAAGGGAAATTAAAATTTCTGCAAGTGCAATTCAATCTCAAATCCTCAAAGAATTAGGCATAGAACTACGGAAGACACCTCCACGCGCAATCAACATTCAGAATGGCCGCAATATTTTTAAATCCAATTGCGCACAATGCCATGGATTAACTGGGAGCGGTGATGGGCCATTAGCCTCAAAGCTTTATCCAGCACCAGCCGTTCTATCTGACCCAGAGATAACAGGCAACGATCACAGTACCGCATACGACAACTTTCAAGTGATTTCTATCGGCATAGCTAACACCTCCATGGTAGCTTGGTCGGAATTTTTACCAGAAGCAGATCTTTGGGATGTAACCTATTTTATTCGTACGTTTTCAAATGATAAAGTTGAATTACCTATTGTAGTAACAGCTAACCCTTCTCAAACTTCGGACTCTATACAACAGATGGTAACCGTTGTAACCCGCGCCTTGGATAAAAGCATAGAGGTCTTTAAAACTGGTGACATAGAACAATCTGCCGAATTGGCATTCGATGCCTATCTTAACTACGAAGGCATTGAGACAGGCCTAATCACCAAGAATAAGGACTTAGGATTACGCCTTGAGTCATCCTTTGGTCGTTTGCGTGCTGAAATCAAAAGAGGCGCCAATTTAAATCATGTCGAAAAAATAAACCAGGATATCCAAAATGATTTAAAGCAAGCTCAAACTATTCTCCAACAAAAAGTTGGGTTTGCAGGACTGTTCATCCAGTCTTTTTCAATAATTGTTCGAGAAGGTTTTGAGGCGATATTAATCGTTGCCGCTTTAATTGCTTTTCTCATAAAGTCGAAAAATAAAGACAAAGTAAAAACGATTTACCAAGGAGTCATCATCGGAATTGGCGCGAGTTTCTTAACCGCCTATATTCTTCACGAGGTCCTTGATATCAGCATGGCCAAGCAAGAGCTTCTAGAAGGTTGGATCATGTTATTCTCCGTGGTCGTCTTATTCTGGGTCAGCTATTGGTTGCTCACAAAAATAGAAACTCAAAAGTGGCAAAGTTACATCACAGCCAAGATGACTCAGGCAATTACAACAGGTAATATTTTTGCTCTTGGTATGGTAGCTTTTCTTGCTGTCTACCGTGAAGGATTTGAAACGGTTCTATTTTACAAAGCCCTATATTTGTACGCAGGAAATGTAAACAGCGGTATTATTCCAGGATTTGTTGCAGGCTGCATCTTTCTCGTTTTCATATTCTACCTGATCAATAAAGTTGGCATACAAATACCGATCAAATGGTTTTTTGGAGTCACTAGTCTTTTACTTTATTTCATGGCCTTTACCTTTATGGGCAAAGGACTCCATGAACTGCAAATGGGTGAGGCTCTCTCTTTAACACCCGCATATTTCTCCCCTGAAATTTCTTGGCTAGGAATGTACCCTACATGGGAAACATTCATTGGGCAAAGTCTTCTCTTAATAATATTTTTAGCCGGCCTTTTTTACACCTTCGTAATCAAACCGGAAGTTGATTCTAAAAAACTCATGGAAGAAACCAATCACATACAGAAGAATATAGGACTTGTTCATGACTTAGCAGAACATATCTCTGACCATGCGCAACGCTGCGAACTACTTCTTAAAGATACCAAAGATAAGGATTTGGTTGAGATTACTGAACATTTAAAAGATATCGACTCAAAAGTTCATGAACTGTCTGACCACGTTCGTTCATTGGAAGATAAATTGACCGACGAGTATGAACGGTTAGGAACAGTTAGGTTGCTAAGATATATAGGACTTTATAGGCGACCATAGCTTTATATGCACCTCTTGTTCTGGAAGTAGCGAATAAAGTTGCTCCACTTATAACTTAGTTATACTTTTGCATTTTTCATTCTGCAAAAGAATAAACTCAATG
>JAPYPK010000027.1 GCA_029937655.1 Nitrospinaceae bacterium | reverse complement strand
GCTCTCATTTCGACACTTTAATTCGTCGTCTTCACGGTGACACATATACTATTTTCCCACCCGAAATTATAGACTCTCACATGAAGCACTCATTAGAGATAGCTTCTCATAAACGTATGCCCCCTGGCGGCATAAAATTTCTTCCCAACCTTAGATACTTACTAGACCCATCAAAACCGGACACCTACAGAAAAGAATTTATCTATGAGCTTGCTAATGTATCCGATGTATATATCAATTGCGCGTTTGGGTGCAGCCACAGAATAACCAAAAGCATAAAAATGCTTCCTCAACTCATGAAAACTCAAAATAAGTTAGTGGTGGCAGGTACCCTCCTAAATCAAGAAATCAAAAAATTGGGACACTTCGGGCAAAGAATAATAAGCCAACCAAGTAAAACGGTGGTCGTCGCCGGTGGGGCAAAAGTTTCAGACAAAATCAATGTATTAAAGCAGTTTGTACAGGCCGGGGTCAAGGCTATTTTCATAGGTGGGAAAATGGCAAATACTTTTTTGATTGCTCAAAAATCGAAAACAAAAATGGTACCCTTTAGGCTATCTGATATTCCAAGGACTTTACTTAGTTCAAGTGAAGAAAGTAATAAAATACTTGTAAATGAAGTTGGCCTTGCCGGGGAAGTATTGGACTTTGCAAGTGACAAAAAGGTCAATTTAGTATTTCCTGATGATTATAAGTGCGTTGATAAATTCAAGGCCCCTACTTTTTTTATTGAAGCAGAACCAGACTTCGAAAAGGTATTGCAACTGGACCTTGGACCTAAAACTATAGAAAATTTCAAAAATACAATTTTATCTAATGGGACAGAAAATGTTTTTTGGAATGGTCCGCTAGGTGCATATGATCACCCTACAAACCATGATTACGCTGAAGGATCACTAGAATTAGCTCAGCTCTTATTTGAAGAGGCTTTGACCAATCCAAAGTTTTCTGTGGTTATTGGAGGGGGTGACTCAGCTGCAATATTGAATAAAATTGGCGCTAACCAATTAAAAAACCTCATTAAGCGTTGCATCGAAAGGCAACTGGCAGATCCAATAAATCGCGATTTGCTTAGTATGGAGTTTCCAGTTGATGATAGCTATGTATTATGGAATTATTTAACATCCAATTTCTTCGTCTCAACCGGTGGGGGTGCTTCCCTTGAATTCCTGGAAAAATTTTTAAAAGGTGAAGGGAATGGCGACTTGGCTTCTTACCTACCAGGAACTTCTACACTCATGGAACTAACTGCTGCATAAAAAGTGTTAACATTAGCCCCTTTCAACTCTTTGCAAACTGACGCCAATTGACCGCCAAGACCTTTCGCTTCTTCGTGTAGCATTTGATAACATTTTCGAGTTTCTTGAGATAATTTAATAGGATCATTTCCTTTAAAATTTTCTTTTCTCTTTGCAAACATATCAGTAATTGGTTTGACCTCTGGGTGAATAAGGCCAACTTGGTTAATACTTTTATCCAATAATTCTATTTCTCCCGACAAAGACTTTATTCTAGTAATTTGTGTTGACATTACACCTGAACATAAAGAGGTCATTTTACCCGCCAAGCAAATGCCTCGAGAGGCAATTTTTTCAATATCATTTAAAGCGCATGATTTAACTTCAATTTGCCCAGACAAATCAAAAATATTACTGCAGTCATAATCCACCAATAATAGATCTTCAATATTACAGTGAATTGATTCCTGCACTTTCACTACTCCAAGGAATCTCATCCAATGCTCGGAATATATCTCGCGAAAAATATCATTAAGCGTTAAATAGTTTTTAATCAATGGGCGAAGTCGTAATCTTTTATCCTTACCTATGTAAGTTTCATGAATATTTACTTCACTCAGTTCAGCGATAGTATTAATTGCTCTCCAAGAACCTTCTGTGAAATGAGAGCGAATCATTGCTAGCAGGTATTCCGGATATACCTTATGGGTGCAAATAACATTGTCACATTCAACACTGTAACTACATGGGGCACAAGGAATACGAGCCTGAAATATAAGATGCCCGGGGCTATAAGGCGCCGTTTCATAGGGATGGGCATGGGCAAAAAACAACCCAATAATAGTGGTTCCTACTGCGGCAGCCACATGCATGGTTCCAGTATCGTTTGTAATTAGATAAGAACACCTTGAAACTATTGCTGTCAACTGATCAACATTAGTCTTACCTGTAAGATCAGTTATTCCATATTTATGCTTAGCAAGTGAAATGATTTTATCTGATAATTTCTTTTCGGAATCAACTCCCAACAAAACAATTTTAGCGCCAAGGCTTTCAACTAATTCATCTACAATCTTAGCAAAACTTTCAGGAGGCCAACGCCTTCCCTCTAGGCTTGACCCTGCCTGAATACCAATGAGAAGTTCCTCGCTTTTGATACTATTAATCTCAAAAAACTTAGAAATAAACTCAATATCATCACATTTGTTCAGCAGACGAACAGGATTTTCCTCGGGGGCAACGCCGGCACTTCGAGTAAAAATTTCCACAAGATTAAAAGGGTTTAACTGTCTGTTGAAAGGCTCAATCCCAAAATATTGCATCCAGGGGTCTAAAGTTATGCGGTCCCCATTTGCATCACACCCAAACCCACGCATATTTTTGACATTTAAATATGAAATCATAAATGCACTCAATTTTGAATGACTTAGATTAATAAGCAAATCGTAATTTATTTCTTTTAATTTATTCAGAATACATTCTAAGTATTTATAAACATCAACCCATAGCATTTGTTTTTTATCAACTCTATCCACAAACTGCTTGATATCGAAAACAACTCTTTTATTTATGCAAGGAATTTTTTTTGAAAACTCCTCAAATGCACTAGTTACCATGAGAGTTATGCATGCGTTAGGATACTGTTTTCTAAGCCCAGCAATGGACGAAGTAGATTGAACTAAATCCCCCATTCGAGTCATATTTAGGATTAAGATATTTTCTATCATTACTATGCCTCGGATTTAACTATTTGATCGGTCATAAGAACAAGCAATTCTTCCTGGCTTAAATCACCTTCTCCTTTTGCAATAGTATTAACCATTGTCTTAATAGAAAATTCGTTTAATCCACGAAATTGATCAAGATATATACCTAATTTACTAGAATCACCTACATGGTCTATGTAATAGCTAACTGGGTCTCTATGTCGGGAACTCACACGCTCCTTTAATAAACTTAAATTATCCATAAATATATGTGTTAACATTTCATGCATTCGATGTTGAATCGTATGTTCTTTCAAGACTCTTGCTCTTCCTTGATAAGCAATCGATTTTGCTTCATTCTCATGCTTCAAATAATAGTCAACCTTTTCGCAAAGATCATCGATTGAATTAAATGTAGCTATTTCTGTTCCGGGTTCAATCAATTCGGCTAATTCAGAACGCTCATCGACCAACTGAAACCCCCCGCAGGCTGCAATTTCAAAAGTTCTAGGATTAACAAAATCACCCACAGGGTTCACACCGCTATGAAATGTAGAGGAATGAAGATTTAAATTAACTTTTCCTGCATTATAAATTTTAACTGTATCAACCTGATCAACACGTTTATTTTTATTTTGAACACGGTTCCCAATATCAGATTCCAGCACCCATTCGGTACCCCATATTTTAAAGTCATGACTTAATAAACGAGGAAAGGATTGGACTCGATTATAGTATCCGGCACCCATGAATGAGACATCAGCCGAATATTGATGCATATCATCCAAAGGCAAGTTTATCTCCTTATGAACCCCTGGGAGACATCCTTGTGCAAGGTAATAAAAATTATTCATCCCAATAGACGACAACTCATCAAAAAATTCTCCACGCTGGATAGTAAAAAAATAATCATAATAAGAGGCAACTTCCTTCCAATATGAAAGAGTTCTAAAATCTTCAACAAACCAAAAAGCAATTGGGACGTTAAGTTTTTTTAAGTTTTTTATTGCTTCCGGGGTCAATGGCGCTTGAGCAAGAGCAAGAATTAGGTCCGGTTGGAAATCCGCAGCTTTTGCTGCAATAAGCTGACCCATGAAATGGCCAAATTGGTTGGACAAGGATTCTTCATTAATTTTATTTCGTGTTGTTTTTTTTATAGAAAAAAACCCTTCAGCAAATTTATCACATTCAACTACCTCTGCGTGATGTCCCATATCATTAAACGCACGCACGCAGTAATTAGCCGTCGGCAACGAACCCCCATAGTAGGGATTTACCACAAGTATTTTCAAACGATTACTATTTAAATAATCAGAAGTTTCAATTGCTTTATCAAGGCTAAAAAAATAATCGCAGGACAAACGCTTTGAGGGTTGATGTTCGTATTTATTCCAATTAACTGTTTGATTGGAGGTGATAATCTTTGGAGGTGGTGTAGAAATGATAAATTGTGTATTGGGCAGGAATGGTTCAATATCTACATTTTCCATGAAAGACCGAAAAATGGACATCACAGGTTCAATCACCAAAACCTTTAATCCCTTGTACTTATTTAATATTTCTAAAACATGATATCCAAAGCCAAGACCGTAAACCACAGGTGTTTCATTGCCTCTTAAACAATATTCTGACAATCCATCTTTTGCTTCTTTCGAGGGGTAGTATTTACTATGAAGCGAAACTGATCCAATTTTGGGGATGGGGTTTCCATCTTTAGAAATTGAAACGTGAACAAAATTTTTCTTCGGCTCCCGCTCCACCCTCCTCGCCAAAGATGGCTGCGAAGATCTCAAGAGTTCTAAGTTTTTTTTAAATAATTCCAAACAATAACCTGAGTTTTTTTAGAAAACTTTTTCTATCGTAGCATCTATTTTACTAAGCATACTATTCGCATCAATATGGTGTGGACTGATTTTCAAAAGAAGGGAAAGAGTATTCTGAGCTTCCTCAATGCGATTTGACTTATAAAATATACCTGCAAGTCCAAGAAGAATATCTAAATTATCAGGGTGAATTTCGAGGTACTGTTTCATAGCAAGCTCAACTTGTTCAAATTGACTGACCTGATAAGATAGGTCCAGCAAACTACTCATTGCTGGCTTGTTTTCAGCATTTAATTTCAAAGCTTGACTAAATGCATCCATAGCATTTGAGATTTTGTTCTTCTTTGAGTAAACAATTCCAAGGCCGCTAAAACCCTTGTCTCTATCCGGGTAATTTTGGGTGATCTCTGTAAATCTTTTAAGGGCATCATCCAGTTTGTTTAATTGGACTTCCAATAAACCAAGACCAACAGACGCGACATACCCTTGTGGGTCAATGCCAAGGCTTTTCTGATAATAATTTTCAGCACTCACTATATTTTGTAAATTCATATAACAATTACCTATGCGCGCTAAGGCTTCGGCGTAGTCTGGTTGAGTACTATCAACCTCAGCATATGCATTAATTGCATCATCATATGCACCAACATTCTCAGAGGATTTTCCTTTTGTTAATAGATCCTTCATGTGACTCTCCTTCGTATCGTAAAATAACTTTTCGTCACAGGCTACGTGCTTCAACTTTGCTGTAACTTTATATTGATATACAAAAAACTTCTTTAATTCATCAGGCGAAAGATCTCTAATACTTAAACGTCCTAGATTTAATGTCGTTGTTAGATTTTTAGCATCTTTGTATTGAGGGTCTAATGTTTCATTAATGTTGGAGATGGTGTAACCTGCCTCATCAAACATCTTTATGATTTCATGATAGGTAAAAAATCTTAAATGCGTACGGTCCAAAATACCTTCATCTTGATAGGTCCAGTTACCTTCTACCAATTGGTGAACTACCCCTAAATATTGGACATTAGGAATGCTGGCTATGACTGTTCCATCAGTTTTTAAAAATTTTCTAGTTTTTTTAAGTACGTCAAGTGGATCAATCAAATGCTCCAAAACATCTGCAAATAAAATACAGTCAAATCTTTTTTCTATAAATGGAAGCTCGAGAGTTTCAATATTTCCTTCTATAACTTCATCAAGAACTTTTTTTGCCTCAATTGCTGCCTTGTGATCCAATTCAACACCAGCAACATAAACTCCCGTTTTTTGCTTCAGCTTATTGCCTGTCATGCCAGCAGCGCACCCTATTTCAAGAATATCATTGGCTTCTCTTGGAACTAATGACACGATATCATCACGAACATTTCTAAAGTACTGCGGCAATGACTGAATTTCTTGCTGAGACTTTGTTTCAACCACCTCTCCAGACAATTCATTTTTGGAATCCTCTAGAAACTCAATAATTACCGCTTCAATGCTCTTCACCCAAAGTTGTAAAAATTTAGTTTGTGAAAATTTTTCCCGAACAGTATCCTTCCCTTTTTGTCCCAAAGAATTTGCTAGGTCTGGGTCGTCCAGTAAGCTAACAGCACAGGTTCTAAGGTATTGTATATCGTTAGATATATATCCATTTATTCCATTAGTTATAGGAGATGTTTTATTTGAAATTGAGATGACAGGCATACCAACTGCCATGGCTTCTAATAAGGATAAATTATACCCATCTTCATAATCATTCGACGTTGTATGGAGGTAAACCCGCAGCGATCGGTACTGCTCTATTAGGTCCCCGAATCCAGATGATAGTCTGGCACCAATAATATTTGGATTTAGCCCAAGTGTTTTCGATGGAAGACCAGATAATATAGCCTCGCCTGTGGTAAAACCCATCATAAGGTCACGTTCTTTAATCAAATTACCCACACGCAATACTGATGGATAATCTCCCCTATACCCTCCGTAATCATTTACATTAAGTCCAGGCAATATGACATCTCCGGTCATACCCCAGTCAAGACGCTTGCTTTCAGAGATAAAGACTTTCTTGACATTTACCAAGAGGGGGTTAATTTTTTTGAGATAATCCTCACGATTTACTTTATTGTTACCAAGTTTAATTTCAGTACTTAATTTATTGTGAAAAACAATTATTTTAGGCAGCCTATACTCATAAATACTCACAAGATCCTTAATATTGTGTGCGATCACAAGGTCAATTGCCCCTTCATCTAGTTGAGATATGGCTTCTTTTTCAGATACCAAGATGACATTGTCAGGGACAGGACGCATGTTTTTGTCCCAGCGACGATAATTACCTTCGGAAACCTCTGGTTCAATAATTAAAAAGGTATGTCCAACTTTAGAAAGTAAGCATAGGTATGGTTCGTGCCAATTGTAGCTAAGAATCTTCAAGTGCATAATTAAGTGTTCTTGATGAGTATTTATTTCTTTAGACTTAACGGTTTTTTCTGAAATGCACTTAACGTTAATCCAATTACTCTATTCCTGTGAAATATGTGGATTAACACTTCTATTTTACTCTTAAACTTTGTATTTATTTCGAGACCTAGCACCTAACGGTTATATGAAATCATATAAAAAACTAATAAAAACAAGTATTTAAGGAGTTCATTGACAACTGATCATGGTGCCCCTGTACGGATAGTTACACCACAACCATATACTTTGAAAGGCGCAAAGGGGATTGGTGAAATGGAATTTTAGATATTTTGATGCACTAGGTGGGTTCTTAGAAAAGCGTGGTTCTTCGAATACAACTGAACCTTGGTTTATAGTCGGTATTCTTAGTCTTCTTCCTCTTGATCTTCTTTCAAGGCCGAACATGTGTCGTATAATAATTGCAGCACACCGACCATTCGAACAAAATCTTCTTCTTCTGCGTCCTTAAGCCATTCTTGGTATCCATTCTGTTGTAAATTCAAGATACCAGTCCTGCTTTCACCATCCACCATATTCGGGTGACCACACCACTTACTTTCACTAGCCAATTGATTTGAAATAGTCACATAATCATCACCTGTTTCAATTAATTTACGAGACGTAGCCCTATCTGGTAGCTGAACAATAAGTGGTTCAAGTATTGGATGCGTCATTATTAATATCCTTACAAGACTCTAAACATTTTTAATTTAACAAAAGACTCTGATTCCATGATATTTTTTACCCCATCATCTCCTAAGTAATTCTCAATCATAAGCAAAGATTCCACGTTAACTAATGTTTTAGTATCAGCGAGTGCCTTGGCAGAATCTGGGTGGAGATAATTACGCCCAAGGTTTAGATGCTTAACTTTTTTTAAAACTTTTGATTTAGCAAGCACTTTTATTGCTTTAATAGTAATACCAGTTCTATAGAAATTTAATTTTCTAATATTTCCAAAACTTGGATTTTTAGCAATTGCTATCAAAGTATCATCTCCCACCTGATTTTCTTGAAAATTCAATACTTGTAGTTTTTGGAAATGCGAATATTTGGCTATCGCCATACCTCCGGGGCCATCTATTGAATTGAAATGAAGATCTAAAACTGAAAGCCCACTGAGAAAGGAAGCATCCACTAAAGCAAGCGCACCTTTGTTGGCTATATTATTATCATTTAAATAAAGACGCTTCAGGTTTTTAAACTTGTCACACTTGAAAAGCTGAACAGCACCTCGCCAGGTAATATTATTATTTGATAAATCTAAATCTTCAATGTTAGCAAGGTCTGACGATTGGACTAAGGCCTCAACTCCTTCATCCCCAATGAATTTTCCCTTGAGCTCAATAGTGTCATCTCCCTGGGAAAGAGACTCGTCGATAAGTCTATTTATATAATCAATCTTGGGTTGTGAGACCATTACTAAATTCACCTTTGACATTAATTGTACATCGAAAACCGATGTCACTAAAAAAGCGGGATGACGGGTGACTCCAGTCGCGATAGCCAGTTGCCATCGCTATAATATTATCCGAATAGGCCCCACCTCGGCGAACCTTCATAATACCGCTAGAGGGTCCTTTGGGATCAATGGTTTTTTGTGATACTGGATATCCAGAGGCCATCCAGTCACTAACCCATTCCCAAACATTCCCTCCCATGTCATAAACACCATACATGTTTGGCGGATAACTACCAACCGGGACAGACTTATCTTTCATATCAAGTCCCCCTCTTCCCTCACTGCCAATTGGATCAAAATCATAACCCCATGGGAATGCACAACCATCACCATTTCCTGCAGATTTTTCCCATTGAGCTTCCGTGGGAAGAGTTTTTCCTGTCAGGTAGCAGTAATCCACTGCTTCATACCAACTAACATTGGTAACCGGACATTCATCACAACTTGATAATTTACTGCGGCGTAATTTATGGTCAGGAATAATTTCTTCAAACCTTTTATTGGTAACTTCAAAACGATCAATCATAAATTGGTTCAGATAAACCAAATGCTCGGGAGCACCATGCATTAGCCCAAAACGGTTACAACCCATTTTAAATTTACCCGATGGGATAACAACCATATCATCAGTGGTATTTCTTAATTCTATATTTTCAGAAAAAGCCATATCAAAAAATAAAGCATGGCCAATCACAAATAAGAATTGAATAAAATTCCGCACGAAATTTTTAAAGTTTGGGAGGTTGCTCTAGTTATACCAAACGCTCAAGTACTGACAGAGTTGCCCTAGAACGATTTAGTGTGTAAAAATGAACGCCTGGGGCACCCTGCATTAATAGTTTTCTACATTGATTTGCTGCGTGATCAATTCCTATTTGATAAACAGATTCCGGATCATCCTGAACTGCTTCAAGGCGTACCATTAAGTCATGTGGAACGGTAGCTCCGCACATTTTTGTAAACCTCTTTATTTGCTTTAAATTCACTATAGGCATAATCCCTGGGATCACAGGCACATCAATTCCAATATTTCTCAAGTTAGCCACAAAATCAAAATAGTATTTGTTATCAAAAAATAATTGCGTAACTATAAAACTAGCCCCTGCAAGAACTTTCTCTTTAAGATGAAATAAGTCTTCTTTGCGATTCGAACTTTCTGGATGCCCTTCAGGGTAACCAGCAACACCGATACAAAAAGAAAAATGCTCGGATATAAACTGAACCAGTTCAACTCCATAACCAAATCCATTATTTGGTTTTGTGAAATTTGTTTCTCCTACTGGAGGGTCTCCTCGAAGCGCTAACACATTATCAACATTTTGTTTCTTGATATCCTGAAGCACATTCATAATTTCCTCGGTATTGTGACCCACACAGGTCAGGTGGGCCATGCTTTCCAGTCCAATTTCTTTTTTAATACGACCAACCAAGTCGATTGTTTTTGAGCGAGTGCTTCCTCCAGCACCATAAGTGACGGAAACAAATGCTGGGTTCAAAGGTTTTAAATTATCAATTGTTTTGAATAACCGCTCAAAACCATCACTATCTTTAGGTGGAAAAAATTCAAAGGAAAAAGAAGGCTTAGCTTGTTCTAAAATATCAATAATTTTCATAGGCTCATAAAGTTAAAGAAATACAGTGTTAAAACAAAAGAAGTTACTTCTTAAACAAAAATGAAAAACAAGCTATTTTAAAACAGGAAGGATTACATCATTCATAAATACCAAACTTTTTCAGATAAGATACAAAACTGACAACATTTACTAACTCTATAGGCTCTTCTTCTATCAGGTTAATTGCTTTATCATCAAAATAACCCGTAGTAATCATGATACCTCTTGAAGCACCCTCGCCTTTTACAGTATCGATAAACCCTTTAACCTTCATAGCACCTACCGTTTTATTTGGTGGATCTATTATGCATAAAGCCAAGTATACACCACCAACCACAGGTGTCTCATCAATCATAGCTATTTCTAGTTCGCAATTGTTGGCCCAGACAGAATGTTTGTGTTCAAGATTAAATTTGGAGAGGAATTCTATGCACTTTTCTTCAAATGCATCACTATCTATCAAAAAAGGAGGGATACCATCCGAGTTATTAAAGTGAATTTGATCTTTTGGTGCCGGAGGCGCTGTATTTTTAAGCAGCACAATTAAAATAATACCAACTAAAAAAGCAAAACCAGATATTAGGAAAAGTCCCACTATTTAATCATTTCGTCCCATATTTTTTCTTTTTTGCCATTTTTAATATGACGATCATTCGCAACCATTTGGCGAATGGCAATCCAGAAAACAAAGCCAACGATCGGAAGCATGGCTCCAATAGGCATATTATCAGGTTTTAATGCGATAAGGAGAAAGTTCTCTAAAGGTGATAGTCCCATAATCTATATCTTATAAAAAAGTTTGTAAAATAATTTTACTCTTTATTCTCCAGGTGAAGCAATATAAATCTATTAATAAATTGATTTTAATTTACTCATCTTCATCCTCATCTTCATCCTCATCTTCATCCTCATCACTGCCATCATCTCCAAGCACAAGAGAGTCATCATATTCAGTGGTATTGTAAGATATTAAATAATTCTTGATAGAATCAACTTGGGCATCCACAGTACCAATAGTTTTCAGTTCCTTATATTTATTTTTTACGGTTAATTCTTCACCTTTAATCTCCCAATGAGAAGGCATCTTGGTCCATGGAATCATTTCCCTTGTGTGTTTCAGCCACTTTGGAATCCAGTTTTGGCGTAATCGATCCCCTGCTATGCTGAACTCTATTCCCTTCTCACCCTCATCATGGCAGTTACCGCACTCCATATAATTAACTGCCTTAACACCAGTTTCGATTTGATCCTTAGCCTTAATAGTGTTCATACCAGCTTCGTATTTATTATCTGTAGGTGACATCGCCTCAAAATAGGCTGTTAGTTCACGAACCTCTTTATCAGAAAAATTAAACGTTGGCATACGCACTTTTACCCATTTTCTAACAGGAGTAGGGTTCTTTAGAAATGAATATAGCCAAGAACCTTTAATCCTCTCGCCTACATGGTATTCACCCAACTCAAGGGGTGGAGGATATAAAGCTTTGGCCTTAATATATTTTTGTATAACACCTCCCTCTCCTTCAACATGATGACAACCTTTACAATTATACTTTGTGATAAGACGACGACCGGTCTCAAGAATCTGCTCTTTTTCAGACAAAATATTCCTATAATTTACTGGAATGTTTGTTCCGTTAAACCCTTTTAACATGACAACCAAAGCATCAACCTCATCTGGCGCTAGGCCAAAGTTTGGCATTTTATCTAACACGCGTTCGGTTCGAAATGAATCGGGCTTTTTCAATTTAGTACGAGCCCATGCTTCCCATGTGTGTGGAATATGGGAATCGCCATACTCTAACTCACTAGTCATTTTGCGGCCAAAAAACGATAGCTCTGGACCGATCCGCCCTTCCTTTTCCATTCCGTTAATATCATGACAGGCATAACAACCACGAGTCCTCACAACCTTCTTGCCATGATCAATCAGCGCTTGATTTTTGATAGCCTTTTTAATGCCAGGTATGACCTTCTTTTCTCCATGCATCATGAGGTATGAGGCTATGTCATTGGCCTGATCATTGGAAAGCCTGAGGTTAGGCATAAGACTTCTGTGGTTATAGCTTTTTGGATTACTCAGCCAAGTTGTAACCCAATCAGCGTTAACCTTACTAGCAATTCGACTAAGATCTGGGCCGAATACTTCACCTTGACCATCAATCTCGTGACAGGCTAGGCAACCAACAGTTTTAAAAAGTTTTTTACCTTGGTCCGGATTACCAAAAACAAATTTTTCGGAGAGGGAATAGTCTTTGTCAGATGATGCCATTAGATAAGCAGCTACGCCAAAAGCATCCTTGTCGTCAAATCCAAAGTTCGGCATTCTTGTTTTTGGCAAATATTCTTTTGGGTTTTTAACCCAGCGATAAAGCCAACTTGGATCAACTTTAGATGATATGCGGTTTAATCGTGGCCCGACCTTTGCTTCCTCACTATAACCATCTGCCAAATGACACCCATGGCAGCCAAGCTTAAGGAAAAGCCGTTTCCCTTTTGATAAAATAGGAGCGCCTTCAAGGTTTACAACCCCAGCGTGGCAATTACGACAAGTGGATTGCTGAAAAATACCGAGATTCATCGGTTCGTTAATCTCAGCTGTCTGATCCGTTTCATGGTGAGAACCGTGAGCATCTTCTGCTGGCGCCGTTGCTGTACCCTGACCAAGATGGCACCAAGTACAACCTGTACGACCGGGAGGATGTTTGTTAATCAGAATATCTAATTGCGGGTGAGTCTTGAGAGGCTGTTCATGATTACCATAGTACTCATCATTATAAGAGATATGACATGTTTGACATCGGTCAACCCTGTAAATTATTTCAGAAAAGTTATTTTTGCCGAAGCCTGGAATAACGGTCTGTTCAACTGCGGCAGGACGATAGATAAAAGGAAATGGTTTGTAGAAGTCCATTGTGCGCTGTGCGTCTTCTCTTCCACGAGTGAGACTATTTAATTCTTTTTCTAATTTTTCTCTCTCTGCCTTCTTCGTTAAAAGTTTGTCTTCCGCTAGACTAAGTACCATTTCTTTCTCTACAACTTTGGGAAGCCAATCATCAACCTCTTTTTCAAGTAGTTTGACTTTATCTAGTTGCACATCATAATTTTGCCCTTCGTGCATCGCCTTTTTATAATAGTAGTAAGCTTCATCAAGTTCACTTCCTGCAAACTTTTTTCCTTCATTAGCCTCCCCAAGTTTTATTTCTGCTTCTAATACTCCGTCGAGCAAATCTTGATATTCATCTAAATCATCTAGCTTGACATCTACTTGATTTAAATCATTTCTTAATTCTTGTTCCTTAGAGAGGATCTCCTTATCAATACTTTTCCATTTATCTTCAGCCCTCGCATACTGTGTTTTGAAATATTCTTCTTGAAACTGCTTAAATCCGCGACGAGTGTATTCGTCATCCCAGAAAGACCAAAGGGTGACAAACAAAAGAGCCCCAGAAGTAATAAAGAAAAGGAAGCTAAACGAAGTTTCCTCATCCACGAACGGTTTATTCTCTTTGTTCGTTTCATCTTCTATTTTTATATCTTCAGGATCACTCAATGCAAAACCTCAACTAAATCAGACAATATAAAAAAAATATTCAGTTATATATTAATCCAGGGTGTAACCAATATATATTTAATATTAAAACCAATTCTCAAAACAATCTTGATAACCATACCTACCATAATCAGATAAAGTTGGATCTTAATAAACATACGTAAAAAACCCACATTCTTTATGGCTTTTCGTTCCATGAAAAAGTAAACCGCGGTACCTATAGCAAAATAAGCGCTAAGTATCCCCCCCCCAACTAACATGGCCATATTATAGGTTCGCACGCCAAGCGCGTAGGGTAAGTCTACATTTACAAGAGCAACTACTTTGTGCGGATCCCAGTATTGCCAAGGCATAAACAGGTTCCATCCGGGTCCTCGCAAGAAAACACCCATAATAATAAGTGCGATCCACAACACCAAAAACCCAAAACTGTATACCCAGATAGCAACTTTTCTTTCGTGGTATGTGTAGTATCCGTTCCCTTTGGGGTTAATATCAAGGTAAGGAATCAACATAAGTCCTACTATGATAAGAACAGGTGCTACAACACCTGCAAACCAAGGGTCAAAATAAACGAGAATATCTTGGAGACCAAGAAAATACCAGGGAGCTTTGGAAGGGTTTGGGGTCTTTGTTGGATTGGCAGCTTCTTCTAACGGTGCATCAATAACAATTGACCAAACAGTAAGACCGATTGTTACAAAAAGCGCACAGAGAAACTCAAGCCGTACAAGATAAGGCCAAACATGAACCTTTTCCTCTAGTCCCTCAACTTTAGCTTTTGGATCTTCTGCCGCCATATAAAGTTCCCCTGTAATGTAAAATTAAACTGGTATCAAAGTTAAAGAGGGCCTGATATGCCACCGTCTTTTCTAATACGCCAGAAATGTACAATCATCAAAGCACCAGCCACCAAAGGAATAAAAATGCAATGCAACACATAAAACCGAAGGAGCGCAGGTGGCCCGACAACACTTCCACCAATGAGCAAAGATCGGGCATCATATCTTGGGCTGACACCAAAAACATACTCTTGAAATGGACCTTCATGCCCTAGAAATGGTGTCGCACGAGCCATATTTGTTCCAACAGTAACAGCCCACATCGCTAGTTGATCCCATGGCAAAAGGTAACCGGTGAAACTAAGTAGTAAAGTAAATGTAACTAGAAATACGCCAATCACCCAGTTGAATTCGCGAGGTGGTTTATAGGAGCCCGTTAAAAAAACCCTAAACATGTGAAGCCATACAGTAATAACCATGGCATGAGCAGCCCATCGGTGCATATTACGCATAAGCATCCCAAAAGGAACATCATACTGGAGGTATTTCATATCAAAATAGGCATACTCTCCTACGGGGCGGTAATAAAACATGAGAATAACACCCGTAACAACAGTGGAAAGGAACAAAAGAAACGTGATGCCACCCATGCACCAGGTAAACTTTATTCTAAGGGCATGACGATGAATTTTAACTGGATGAAGGTGGAGCCACACATTACTTACAATCTGCAACACCCGGTTTCTTGGTGTGTCGGCGTATCCATGTCGAAAGCTAGAGGTCCATAGCTGTGAATTTAAAACCTCTTTTTTAACCTCTTCGTATAATTCTCCACTTTTTATCTTTTCAACCAGAGTGGCTAAGGTAGGAATTTCCGGTTTCTTTGCTGCCAAAATAAAAGTCCTCCAAAAAGAAAAAAGAACGACGATAAATAAAAGTCAAGAAAACATTAAGTCCAAATTCAATATCAAACTAACAACTTTGACCCTGGTTTTCCCCATTCGCCCTTTTCATAAAGAAATTTTTTACTTTTATCAATCTCAATCATCCCCTCTGGATCAAGGGTTATTTTAAGGTGCTCAAGTGGCCTCGGAGCTGGTCCCTCAAAGTTCGTACCATCCTTTGTAAACCCACTTCCGTGGCAAGGGCATTTATATTTTTTCTCCGTATTCAACCAACGTGGAGTACAACCTAAATGAGTACAAAGTCCAAATACGACGTAGATTCCCTCCAAGTCTCTTACAATCCACACTCGTTGAGATTTAATAAACTTAGTACTAACTTCACCTACAGTGTAATCACTCGGCTTACCAGCTTTGAAAATAGGGGATGGTTCAAACAAAACACGAGGAAAAAGGAGACGTGTGAAAAAAGCACCTGAAAGACCAAGCGTCGCCATGAAACCTCCCCAGCCTGCAATAGAGAAAAAATCCCTGCGAGACCAAATAGTATCCTTAGTCTCATCTTTTTTAGATGACTTTTTACTAGCAGGTGCTATTGGTTTTTCATTTGCATTGGTACTGGCCTCAGCCATAAAAATCTCCAGTAATTCAAACCTGTATGATCACGAATCATCTTAACCATATGGGAACATACAAAGGCTTCAGACATCAAGAAAATTGGTTTTTATCACAAAAGGAAAAACCAGTCAAGATAAGTTATTCACGCTACTTACATG
>JAPYPK010000173.1 GCA_029937655.1 Nitrospinaceae bacterium | reverse complement strand
TTCTGGGCCAAGAGGCTTAAAAACTATAATCAGCAAAGGCAATAAAGTTAAATTACTTAAAAGTGCCACAACCATGGCAATTCCAGTGAGGAAACCAAAATATATCGTGGGAATAAAATTGGATAAGGTCAGGACGGAAAACCCAACAGTGACCGTGATGGAGGTATAATAAATGGCTCGACCAATACTCCCGTGGCAAAGCATAATACCTTCCCTATAGTTTGAGTTCCTGGAAAACTCCCGTTTAAACCTGTGCACATAATGAATCGCAGCATCTACAGCAATACCTATAGTAATTGCTGCAATGGTAATTGTCATCATATCCAATGGGATCTTCAACCAACCCATCAGGCCAAGAATTACACCCGCCGAAAGAATGTTAGGGACAATTGCCAACACGGCCAAACCAATGTTGCGAAATAAAATTATAAACATAAAAAGAATCGCAACAAACACCACCCCGAGTGTCATGATTTGCGACTGGTAAAGACTACGCAGCATATTGTTATATAAAACTGCCATCCCCGTGAAATGGATCCTTTCTTCAGCAACCTTCAATTCGTCCACTAGGTGCCGCTTGATCTTTTCCATTAATTCTCCACGATTTAAGGTAGGGTTGGTTTCCTCTATGCGTAGTGTAATGCGGATCTGGTTCGCATCAGCAGACAAATACGGGTTAAGAAATGTTTTCTTTGCCTCTTTTGGGAAAAGCTTCCTGTAAAGAGTCAAGTCATAATCATCTGGGACCTGACCATCGTTCAGTAACCTAACCACCTTCAAAGTCGTTGCTATAGAGAGCACTTTCCCAACCTGCGGTTGAGTTTCAAGGTAGTCGTGTATTTTTTCAACTTCTAACAATTTTTCGGAATTAAACCAGTAGTTTTCCTCTTCGTATTCTTCGACCTCGCTAAACGGATCATCGGATAAATCTATTGCCAATCGGTCTTTTTCCACTTCTTTTAAATAAGTAAAAAAATCTTTCTCCGCATCAATAATGATACTCAAGGGCGTGGTTCCTCCAAGCTGGGTATCAATGACGCTCATCCCTTGGTAAATTTCTGTGTCTTTTTTGAAATAGTCAATAAATCGATTATCTACCTGCAGTTGAAATACACCCGCAACGCTCATTAGAGCAAGAATAGCTGATATGAAAAGAATCTTATTTCTGTTACCAAGAGTAAACAATCCGATACTGCTAGTTAAACGTTTGGTAATATCGTGACCGGACACGGCTTCCTTCGGACTCATTAACTTTAGGAACGATGGGAAAAAAATAAAAGAAATAACAAATGCATATGTGATGCCAATCGTCATGATCCAGCCAAAATCAATCACCGGTCGTATTCCGCTTACCATCAAGGAAGCAAATGCCACAATGGTTGTGATCGCGGTATAGAAACAGGGTTGAAACATCAGCCTAGTGGTGGTAGCAACTAATTCTGCTTGACCCATGTTAGGGTTTTCAGCATGCAGTTCTCCGTATCTGACTATCAAGTGAATCGTTAGCGCGATAGTAACAATGGTAAGAATGGAAATGAAATTAGAGGAGATCACCGTAATCCTCCAATCCAACCACCCTAAGAAGCCCAACATGATCCAAGCTGAAAAAACACAACAGAGTAAAGGAAGAACAACCCATCTAATTTTTCTAAAAAAGAACCACATTGAAACGATCATGAGACCAAATACCCCGACACCAAACACATATAGATCGCTCTCTATCAGACCGACCATGTCAGATGTGATCATCGGTAGACCGCCCAAAAATATCTTCGCCTTATTTCGATATTTATTCAGAATGGAACGGACTCTTTCGATTTCTTCTTTTTGGATATCCTGTATATGCGCAAGGTGATTTTTATACTCAAGAGAAGTTTCGTGTAATTTTATTTTCTCTTCTGACACCAAATATCCCTGACTTCTCTTTTTTTCTCGTAGTTCATCCCTTACCTCCATAAGGGAATAATATTTTTCATCTCGCTTGTAAACTGCCAATAGAGAAGTGGTTTTCCCATCCGGACTGACCAAAAGTTTTTTATAAATGGGGCTACTCGTGAATTCTTTCTGAGCTAGTTTCTTATCCAACCCAGGAGTATCCAGAGTCCTTTTATTGCTTTCCAGTTCTGATATTTTAATTCTTGGACTATCCAACAAAGGGACATCCAAAATGCTCACCACCGACTCAATTCTTTCTAACTTAGAAAGATCTTCTCTCAATCCTCGTAAGCCATCTAATGAATCTTTAGACAAAAGTTCCCCGAACGGGGTATAGGTGATAATCAGAAAATCCTCTGTGCCGTAAGCCTTCCCGATCGCTCGGTGGTAGCGCAAGTCCTGATCATTTTCAAGAATCAACGAGTCGGCTGACGCATCCAATCTGAAATTTTTCACATAAATCCCAGATACCCCTATAGCCAAGGCAATAAAGACCAGCCATACTTTGGGGTAGGCTAACACCAGTTGATTGTAAAGGTTTAACGGTATAGATTTCATAGCTTATTAAGGATCAAGACAAGGTTGGAGATTAGATTAAAACCGCGTCAAGAAAACAAACCCTTTTAAACACCCGGCTCTACTAAAACATTGAAGGAAGGCTTAACCTTTCGAAAAGGCACATCTCCTTATTCATCCTTTATTCTATTCGTATAGCTAACTAAAGGAAATAGTATGTGCAGAACCGAAAACTACTGCTCACAAGTTAAGGGAAGACATGATTAACGGGGCGAAATTATCACG
>JAPYPK010000172.1 GCA_029937655.1 Nitrospinaceae bacterium | reverse complement strand
ATACTCTATTTAAGGATATCCTAACACCATGCTTTACCGTTGTCCTGATAAAACTAACCGTGGATAAGATCACCCTTTAAATACTTTAAATCTAAAAAAACAGCCCATGCTTGAAATTCAAGAAGACAAAAGCATTAAAAAGTTAGATCAACAGACTCAAGAAATTAATGTCGGTTGGCAGAAATACAATAAACGACTAAACAACCTTTCGGATGATGCCGAATTTAAAACCGTATGGGACATTAAGAAAAGAGTAAGGACAAAAAACTCCAAGCTAGCTATTATTTCTGTTATAGGCATTATACTTATTGCTCTGATAGCTATTCAAAACAAACAGTATTTTAATTCACCTGTCTCTAGTATAAGCAAAAAAGTATCCGAAACTCCTAAGGATAAGTTCCCACTAAAACCTTCTAAAGATAAAACGGAATCCACGGATCTTCAAGCAACAACTATCAAAAATAAAAAAACCGTATCAGGTCAAATCATAAAATCGAGAGATGATAAAACCAATCGCTTAACAAAAAAACAATCTATTGCAGATCAATCTCTATTAGAAAAAAAATCAACATCAACTCAAAGCAAAGAATTTTTCATTCAAATAGGCGCGTTTTTTTTGAAGGGTAACGCGACAAAACTTGTAAAAAAACTAAAGTCTACAGGATCAAATGCAGAAATACACATTCGAAACGTTAAATCAACTCAACATCAAGTGACGACAGGAAACTACACCCAAAAAGATCACGCCGCTTCAAGCTCTACCAAAATTAAAGCCCTCGGTTATAACCCAACCATTAAAAAAAATGGCCCCGCATACATCCTGGAGCTAGGACTATTTACAAAAAAGAAAGACGCGACCATCTTTGCCAAGAAATTAACAAATAATGGCCTCAACCCAAATCAAAAAATAGTTACAATAAATCAAAAGGTCTATATCGTTCGCACTAAAGGTATTGCAACAGAAAGCAAAGCACGACAAACAAGAAAAAATCTAATCAAACTTGGCTTTAAAAATAGCTTTATCCAATTCCCCTTAAATAAAACACCTTAGCCACTTTACACTCAAAGAAATCCACCTCTAAAACTTAAGGCAAATAGTATCGTCCACCACAAAAATAAAGAACAACATAAGCTTTTATTATTTATATAATATTGGTAAAATCTGATACCTGATTATTAATGACTGGCTTAAAAATTCGGGTTATTCTATTAATCTTTATCGAGATCTACATAATGAACAAAATAATATCAAGCATACCTGTAATTTTATTTATATTTATTCTATTCATGCCACACCAGAGCTTAGCTCACGATGGGGAACAACATCCCGAGAATGAGCATGACTCACAAAACTCACATTCTGAATCACACGAAGAAGGAAGTGGCATTAGATCTTATTTTAAAAAGCATGGTGACTATCAACGGAAAGACGTTGACAAAAATCACGAGTACACGACTAAGCATTCAGAAGAGGGTAGTGGTACAGTTATGAAAGAAAAAAATTCTTCAGATGATCAATCTCATGGAACCTATGAAAACCACGAGAAAGCTTCTGAGCATAAAGAGGAAGGAAGTGGCACTCGCTAATAATATATCCTGAATTATTATACGAGTAACCATTTTATTTAAGAATAGAAGTAAAAAAGACGCTCAAGTTGGGCGTCTTTTTATTTATTAGCTCTTGGATTAACTCTCAGGTATATTTATCAAAATTTATCCAGTTGACCCATCGCCCAAAATAACACAGCAAACCTTGCATGCTTATTGACTCAGGACTAATTTTCGTTGGCTTAATTCTGCTTTATTACGGAGGGGATTTTCTTGTTACAGGAAGCTTACACCTATCCCGAGCTTTAAAAATAAGCCCATTTATTATTGGAGCTACGGTAATTGGGTTCGGAACTTCGACCCCAGAGTTAGCCGTTTCCGTAATGGCCTCACTTCAAGACTTCGGGGACTTGGCGCTGGGAAATATCATAGGAAGTAATATAGCAAACATTGGTCTAGTATTAGGTATAACGGCCTTGATAGTTCCTCTTACAATTGAAAAGCAGAGATTTATAGATGAATCCCCCCCCCTCATTATCTCCTCCTTGATAATTGTAGTCTTTTCCTGGAATAACTATTTAGGCATGGTTGAAGGTTTTATTATGATCGGCCTTTTAGTTGTTTATCTGTGGAGAGCACTAAGGACAAAAGAAAATATAGATCCTCTCATAGAAACTCCCTTAGATGAAAATCATTTATTTTCAAATTATACAGGAACGAAATTTCAAGTTTTTTGGGTAATATTAGGAATAGCAATGCTAATTGTCGGTGCAAATTGGATCGTTAAGGGTTCAACTGGGATCGCCCGTGAACTAGGTATCAGTGAATGGTTTATCGGAGTAAGTATCGTTGCCCTTGGAACCAGTCTTCCGGAACTAACTTCCTCGCTGATCGCAGCTAAGAGGGGTCATGGTGAAATGGCCATTGGCAATGTGTTTGGCAGTAATATATTTAATATTCTTATGGTAATTGGTACCTCGTCACTGATTAAACCTTTGTCTATCAGAGAAGAAATCTACACGGACCTCATCTACGCCACAACTCTAACCTGTTTACTGATTTTATTGATTCGAATGGGATACGTCATCAATAAACGAGACGGCCTTATTCTAAGTGCGTGCTACGGATCATACATCGGATTAAAAGGTGTCGGGATTTTGTAACTTTTAATTTTGAACTTTATTGAGAGAGTTCA
>JAPYPK010000171.1 GCA_029937655.1 Nitrospinaceae bacterium | reverse complement strand
ATCCACACCCAACATATGGGTTGAGTGAATGTGAACATACCTCTCTTAAATAACCCGACGTACGAGTAAGAATAGAAGCACAGTAAGTTTCCCTTATTTCCATTTTTTACTTCAGAAAAAAATATGTGAATAAATTTTAGCCATAAAAACAAAAAAATATTAATAACTTTAATATTAAAGTTAATTTTCCAAATCACTTTTCAAGTCTTTAACAATCAGTGTATCTTGCCCTACTCTATTATATGTGAACATGGCGTTTGCTAAAAGCAACAGGGTGGTTTAAATTGCACCATCAATACCCCCTCGAACTCTAAAAATGTATAATTTTTTTATGGGATTGACGAGTTTTCTAGGCATGAATATTAGTTAACAATAATTTCATTAAATAATTAAGATATTGACCTCTCCAACAAAAAACAAAACCCCTCTTTACGTCCTACTCACAGTAATACTAGCAGTCGGAATACTATTACTGGACATAATGATTCCTCTCGGAGTTGCGGATGGTATTCTTTACGTCACTCTGGTTCTCGTAGCTTTCTTCACAAAAAATAAAAAATTTATATACCTCAGCGCCGTCACAGGAACCTTGCTAACGGTTACTGGTTTTTTCGTATCCCCGGCCGGTGGTGAACTGTGGCAGGTTATTGCAAACCGATCTCTTGCTATTCTAACTATCTGGACTATTGCCATTTTATGCCTTTTGCAACGCGGTCATTCGGAAAAAATAGAAACGGTTCGCAATGAGCTTGATATAAGTGTCAAGCAACGAACTAATCAACTCAACAAAATTAACTCAAAACTTGAAAGAGAATCGGCCTATGTGCAATTACATAAAGATATAGCTATCGCCGCTAACGAAACCATAGGCTTGAAAGAAATCCTTAAACAGTGTCTTAAAAAAATCTGTACCCATGCCAACTTGCCTGTTGGTCACGTGTACCTCCTTCCAAACCAAACTTCAAGTCACCTGGAACCTGCGAAGGTGTGGTTTCTGAAAGATCCTGACCATTTTGATACTTTTCGAAAAATTTCCGAAGCAACCTCATTTAGCCCGGGTATGGGCCTTCCTGGTCGCGTCCTCACAAGTCAACAACCTGAGTGGATCATTGACGTAACCAAAGATACGAACTTCCCAAGAGCAAAGTTGGCTCAAAACATAGGAGTGAAAGCAGGGTTCGCCTTTCCTTTGTTGATAGGGGAACAGGTAGTGGGCGTTATGGAGTTTTTCTCTACTAAAACTTCGGAACCGGACACAGATCTTATGAAAATCATGGCAGAGGTTGGAGTCCAACTAGGCCGGGCGGTCGAACGGCAGTGGGCTGAAGAAGATATTCGAAGTTCCAACGAGAGACTACGTAAACTATATCAACGACTGGAAATGATTCGGGAAGAAGAACGCACACGTATTGCCCGAGAAGTTCACGATGAATTAGCGCAAATCTTGAGCACGCTCAAACTGGAACTTTCTCTACTTGATAAAAAAATGGTTGGTGATAAAGCACCCTTGCGCGGTGACACGAAAATGATGCTCGGACTTATTAATAATACGATCCAGACTGTAAAACGGATCGCCATGGACCTACGACCTCCGATACTTGATGATCTGGGTCTCCATGAAGCTATTCAGTGGCAGGGGCGTGAATTTGAAAAACGGACTGGCATTCACTTTAAATCTGAAGTTTGCTTTGGCTATGTAGAACTCGATATAGAGCGTTCTACTGCTATTTTCCGCATTTTTCAGGAAACTCTGACCAATGTACTTCGGCACGCCAAAGCCAAAAACATTAATGTTCGTATGCAAGAAAAAGATGCTATTGTTACTGTCCAAATCAAAGATGACGGTATTGGTATCAACCCAGATCAAATTTCTGACTTCAAGTCGCTGGGACTGCTGGGCATGAGAGAAAGAGCGCGTGCTTGGAAAGGTGATGTAAATATTGAGGGCACTCACAATCAAGGAACAATCGTAACGATAAACATTCAACGGAATTAAACATGAAAACAACCGAGAATAAGTCAATTAAAATAATCATAGCCGATGATCACCCCTTGTTTAGGCGAGGACTCAAGCACGCCTTAGAAGAAACTAATGATATTCAAGTAATTGGTGAGTCAAGTAATGGTGATGACCTTCTCTCTCTTATCAAAGATTGCATACCTGAGATAATTCTTCTCGATATATCCATGCCAGGAAAAAGCGGTCTCGATTTATTAAAACAGCTCAAAAGCGAACACCCAAAACTTCCCATACTCATCCTCAGCGTTTATCCTGAGGAACAATACGCAGTAAGATTTCTCAAGGCAGGAGCATCAGGCTATCTTACTAAAGAGAGTGCCGCTGAAAAATTAGCCGAAGCAATTCGAAAAATAGCCGGTGGTGGAAAATACGCTAGTACCGAGGTCATAGAAAAACTTGCATTCGATTTTTCCAATTCAGATAAAGCCCCTCATGAAACTTTATCTGATCGTGAGTTTCAGGTGTTTGGAATGATTTCTGTTGGTAAGTCCCTCACAGAGATTGGAGTCGAACTCTCTCTTAGCGTAAAAACAATCAGCACGCACAGAACCCGTATCCTCGAAAAAATGAAGATGAAAAAAAATGCAGAACTCATTCGTTATGCAATCACCCGAAACCTTCTTTAAAAGTGGCGCGACTACTTCCAACAGAAAACAACCCTAGCTCTTAGACTTATATAGAAATTCATTTTATCTAATTAATAAATAAAATTCCTACTCACCCCCCC
>JAPYPK010000026.1 GCA_029937655.1 Nitrospinaceae bacterium | reverse complement strand
ACCATGCAGCGACATACATTAGCCCGAGCTTGGGATAATAGCCTTTTCCACCTTCTAGGGCTTTGGGCACGGACGATTCGATGGAGATTGTTTCAGGGGGAACTAAAAATAGGATTTTCATGCAGTTAGGAAGTTATTCCTTTAAAATCAATAATTTACTATAACACAGAAACTTGTAAAGGGCTTTGTTAAATGAAACCAATCGTAACTGTGACCAATATTTTTCCTCAAGTTGCCCTAGACAAACTCTCTCCCGAATGTGATTTGAAAATAAATCGAACTTCGCTAACAAAAGATGAACTTAAGCAGAAGATCTCGGGAAGTGATGCTGTCATAAGCTACTTAACGGACAGAATTGATCAAGACATTATCGATCAAGGTACTAAGCTCAAAATTATTGCAAATTATGGAGCTGGTTTTAACAATATTGACGTAACTTATGCATCTGAAAGGGGTATATGGGTTACTAACACTCCTAATGTGCTTCATGAAACCACTGCAGATCTTACTTGGGCGATGATTCTTGGAACTGCGCGTCGGATTATTCCGGCTGACCGCTATACACGAGAGAGTAAGTTTCAGGGTTGGGGAGCTCAACTATTTCTTGGGGGAGATGTATACGAAAAAACTCTTGGAATTATCGGGCTTGGGGAGATAGGTCGGTCTGTGGCAAGAAGGGCTATTGGATTTAATATGCGAACATTGTACCACCAAAGAAATCGCTTGCCGAAGGCAGAAGAAAAGAAACTCAATGTTGAGTACGCTACTTTTGAAAAGGTTTTACGAGAATCTGATTTCTTAACTCTTCACGTTCCTCTGACAGAGGAAACAGAGTATATGATAGGTAACGATGAAATTACCCTTATGAAGAAAACAGCGTATCTAATTCATACAGCTCGCGGAAAAGTTATCGACGACTATGCCTTGGTTGCAGCCCTTAGGGAAGGTCGACTGGCAGGGGCCGCTTTGGATGTTTATGAAGACGAACCAGAGCTTACCGAAGGAATGAGAGAACTTGATAACCTAATGATACTTCCTCATATTGGAAGCGCCAGTTTTGAGACACGAGACAAGATGGCCTTGTTGGTAGCCGATAACATTCTCGATGTTCTCGAAGGAAAGGCTCCTCGTAGTTTGGTGCCAGGTTACCCCGAGTAATTTTTTTATTTTAAATCTCGAGGGTCTGGGTTCAGGCGGGCTTTAAGTTCTTTGACATTAACCCGGAGCTGACTGACCACAAATGCTGCCCTTTTTCGTAGAGCATCTCCTGTGGCCGATTTCGCTTCGGAGCCTATTCCTGAAATAATTTTTCTAATAGCATCAAGTTTGTCCTCTAAATCCTGACTTCTTTTTTCACTAAAACTCTTTGCTAAAGCTCCTTTGAGTCCACCACCGTCATAATATTTTGTGATTGCCATCAAGACACGCTTTCGCGAAATGTATTTTTTTCCACCCTCCCAGTCTTGTATTGCCTGTTCTAGCTCATTATTTATATTATCAACAACAGCGTTGTAATCGACTGAGTCGACCATGTCATGGATCTCTTCAGGAAGAGAGGCCGTTTTAATATCAAAATCAAAGGCTTTGTCTTCGCCATTTAGATCGGCAGGTTTTAAGTTGGCTTCGACATCTCCAGGAGCTAGATGAGGTGCCCAGGCTTGCATGATGTAACCGGCACTCTTTACCGCATCGAATTCGTATTTACCTTGTTCGTCTGGTTGGGTGTAGTAACCGTTGGGGATAACAAAAATAGTACCCACCATATCCTTATGAAGATTGCATCGCAGGACGATTGGGCCTGGTTGAAGAAGAGAGATCGTTTTGGCCATGCCTGAAGACATGGCACCCAGATTAAATTGATTGTTCAAAGATTTTGAATAAATATTATGTACTTCCACATCCTGATTAGAAAAGTTAACAGTAGAACCTACAGGGACTATGGTGTGTTTAGGAGAAAACTGGAGGTCACTTTGATCAATAGTGATGTTAAGAGTTTTCTGGTGTGGTACTTTCATTTTAGTTTTTGTTTCCAGGAATATGATCGCATTGGAACCGGGCGGTTTTCCGTTGATGAGCATCGTCCCCTTGACGTGGGTTGTTGCTTTTTTCATCTTGGACCCCTCGTCCATTTTATGGTCTGACCCCTCCGACTTTACCTCGTCTGCCTTTAATTTATTTTTTTGGGTGGTATCTATTTTGGCTTCCTTGGCCAC
The DNA here is from genome assembly GCA_029937655.1 of Nitrospinaceae bacterium. Lineage (GTDB taxonomy): Bacteria > Nitrospinota > Nitrospinia > Nitrospinales > VA-1 > Nitromaritima. Next base: position 14,569 of record JAPYPK010000026.1, on the reverse strand, counting down.
CGGTTCAGGTTTTTTCTTTTCTTCTTTTTTAGGGGGAGTTGGGTTATGCCGTCCTAGTGCGGTTAGAAACTGAACGACGAAAGGTTTCTCGAATTGTTTCTTGTCTATAGCAATGGCTCTTTCAAAGTGCGGTGCAGCTTCTTCAAATTTCTTTTTCAGACTGAGGGCTATTGCTAGGTCGAAGTGACCCCAACCAAAATCTGGTTTTAAGGTGGTAACCTTTAAAAGGCTTTTGATTTCTTCGTCGTAATTATTTTTTTGCCCATAGGCCTTTCCAAGGTAGTACCAGCCCATGTGGTAAGATGGGCTTAGCTTGACTGTCTTTAGGAATAAATTGATAGCCTCATCAGTGGCTTTTTCTCTAAAGCGGGAGACACCCCAGTTGAAAGCGATTTCTGCATCGTTGGGTGATAGTTCTAGAGCTTTTGAAAAATGACGGTTGGCACCTTTGTATTTTTCCTGAACTCGAAGTGCAGTGCCCCAAAGTGCAAAAACTTCAGATGAATTAGGACTGATTTGAGCCGCTTTTTCAAACTCTAAATCGGCGCTGTTAAATTTCCCTTCTTCAATGAGTTGCATTCCTTTTTGGATGTGTTCCAGCGTTTTCCTCGGTAATTGGTTGCCAGTTGGTGTGGGTTCAGAATTTTGGCTTGAAATATTGGTGAAGTTGGGTTGTTTAGTTTCAGTGAAACGTTCTAATTTCGGTTTTACTTCTACGTCAAGATTGTTGTCAAAAGAGGCGGATGTTTTTTGGAATTTGGTATAAGGTTCGAGTTTTGTTTCTGGTGTTGAAAAATGCATTAGAGACCATAGCCCAGCGACTACCAAAACCGTCCAAAATATTGGTTTGATGATTTTTTTAGCAACATTTGACAATGTTACATCATTGATATCAGTTGTGTCTTTTTGCTTTGGGTTCTTGTTTTTCATTTGGACCGAGTTAAATTTTTATACGGTTATTAAGGTGTTAGAGGGGTAATTCAGTTTGTCTCGTTTTTTTATTTACTGGTATTCAGAAATATGTCTGGCTGGAGGAATTCTCAAAACATTTTTATTAGGAAGATCATCAACAGTGACAGGTTTTTGTAAATCGGCGTGAGGTTTGCCTTGAATCTTCGCTGCAAACGAGGAGAACTTATATCGAGTATTTTTAGAACCACACTCAGAACACTCGGATTCCTCTTTGTTAGTATCCGTAGACTGAAGTAAGGTGAAATCCACCTGACAACTTTCGCAGAAATATTCGTAGAGAGGCATAAAGTTTTCCTTGTAGATCTGAACGACTGACCACAATGAGGTTGAAATTACATGAATATTAAGATTTAATCATAGCTTCAGAGGGTCTGTCAATTTGTTTTGACTGGTTTTACAGATTATGGACTACCTAAAGTTAGCATGAACAGTCAGAAACCCACTTGATATGTTTTCGCATGAGGTTTATGGACTCGCTTTATTAAAGTACCTTCCGAACTCTTTCAGATAGAATTATAAGTCAAGATATTCCCTAAATTATATAGGCAAATACTACGATGAAGACCCTTTCCGCAAAATCACATCTATCCAGAGAGCTCGTTAGAAGCCTTAGAGGAAAATCAGGGTATCTGACCAATCAGTCCATTGAGCTTGCTTGCCATGAAGGAATGATACATTCTCGAGTATCCTTGCTGGCGTCTCAGTTTCAACCGGTGAGTCTCGATCTCAGGTTGGGCAGTCATGCCTATCGTATTCAGAGTAGTTTTCTGCCAGAAAATGATACCGTGGACACCAAGTTGAACGAGGTAAAACTCTACAAGATTGATTTGCGAGATGGAGGTATTTTAGAAAAAGGGGCAATTTACCTCATTCCTCTACTCGAAGAACTGGCTTTCCCTGAAAAATTTCAAGGGCGCACTAATCCAAAAAGTTCTACCGGAAGACTGGACATGTTTACTCGTGTGATTGTTGACCATGGACACAGGTTTGACGAAATTCCCAACGGATATAAAGGAAAAATGTATTTAGAAGTTATTCCTAGATCATTTCCCGTAAGAGTAAGAGAGGGACTGCGCTTGAATCAGTTGCGTATTTTTCAGGGAGACCCTCACCTTTCCGATGTACAATTAAAAAATCATTATAAAAAAACTCCTATTTTATTTGGTGATGGTGGTAGGCCGGTCGGAGTGGAAAAAGTGAAAGTGGACAATGGTTTGTTCATTAGCTTGGACCTTGCGGGAGCTAGAAAGGACCGTATTGTTGCCTACAAGGCAAAAACTAACTCCAGTGTTATTGATATGAGCCTTAACCGCCATTATCACCCAATGGATTTTTGGGAGCCGATTACTTTGACTCAGATTAGGAACAAACGATTGATCCTAGAGCCAGAAAGCTTCTACATTATGATGTCAAAAGAAAAAATTTGCATCTGGCCTCATTTGCTAGCTGAGATGGTTGCTTATGAACCAAACAGTGGTGAGTTGCGTACCCACTACGCTGGTTTTTTTGATCCGGGTTTTGGTTGGCATGGTGGCAAGACTTTAAAAAATCAAGGGACTAGTGCCGTGATGGAAGTTCGCCCGCATGACGTTCCTTTCATGGTAGAAGATGGGCAAACCTTTTGTCGCCTTAAATTTGAAAGCGTTATTGAGAAGCCCACGAAAGTGTATGGAAAAAAAATTAAATCGAATTACCATTCTCAGGGACTTGCATTGAGTAAGCATTTTAAGGAATAAATATTACAAGTTAATTTTTTGTGTTGCTGATTTATTTTTGCAGAGAACAGGTTAAGTAGATAGAATGGCCTTCGGAGTTGTTTTTTACGACAGTTTAAAAAGGAATTACTGGTGGAACAAGAAGAAATCAAAGCAATCATTGAGAATATCCTTTTGGCCGCAGACCAACCAGTAAGCGAAACGCAGTTTAAAAATTTACTTGGCGGTGAAGTTGAAAAAGTTTCCTTTAAATCAGTTTTAGAAGAATTGATAGAGGAGTATAACTCGAGGAACTTACAGATTCTTCAAGTTGCAGAGGGGTACCAGTTATGCACTCGTCATGATTATTCTGATTGGATTCGCAAGTTCCTGAAGTTTGACAAAACGACGAAACTATCTCAGCCTAGTCTGGATACGCTTGCCATTATAGCTTATAAACAACCCCTGACTAAGGCAGAGGTTGAAGAGATTCGTGGTGTGGACTCTAGCGGTGTTGTTCGAACCTTGCTGGAGAAAAAAGTTATTTCTCCGGGAGGGCGCAAAAAAGTTCCAGGTCGGCCAATTATGTACCGAACGACGCGCAAGTTCCTTGAATATTTTGGATTGAGGGACTTGAGTGACTTGCCTACTTTGGAGGATTTTAAGGAGAGCGAGCTAGAGGGCCAGATCTCACCAGATCAAACAACATTACCATTTGATGAACTATTAGGAGACGCCGCTGAGGAAATGGTGGATACGGTTTCTGAGGCAGAAGTTCAGTCAACAGACCCTGCCGATATTGACTCCTCGAGTGGTTCTTAATTAGATACCAATTATAAATCCTTCACGTTAATTCTTTTTTTGTCTTTAGTAAATGAAAACCCGCTTGCAAAAAGTAATTGCTGATGCAGGACTAGCCTCACGCCGAGAAGCTGAACGGTGGATTGCGGAAGGTCGTGTGAAGGTCAACGGCAATGTGGTTACAAAAATGGGAACAACTGTAGACCCTTTTTTGGACGAGATTCGTGCGCGCGGAAAATTAATTCCTAGACCACAGGGAAGAGTATTTATTCTTCTCAATAAGCCAGCAAATTTTCTTACGACAATGGGCGAGGATGAACGTGGACGTAAAACCGTCATGGATTTGATTAAAAACATTCCTGCTCGTGTTTTTCCGGTTGGGCGGCTTGATTATAATACACAAGGAGCTCTACTGTTGAGTAGCGATGGGACTATATCTAAAAAACTACTTGACCCAAAATATCAGGTGCCCCGTACTTACTTGGTTAAGGTGAGGGGAGTTCCGGATGAAAAAACTTTGCGTCGTCTTAGGCGGGGGGTAGGGTTGGACAACCAATCAACTATGCCATTAGAGGCGGAAGTTGACCGTGTCAGTGGGAAAAACAGCTTTGTGAAAATTAAAATGTTTGAAGGGAAAAATCGACACGTCAAACGTATTTGTGAGGTTATTCGTCATCCAGTGATAAGGCTGAAGCGAACTCACTTTGGGAGTTTAAGCCTAGTAGGACTTCCTTTAGGAGCGTATAGGTTTCTGTCGCCACGGGAAATTAAATCTTTAGAGTTGCTAGTTGCAAAAAAACCAGAAGAGGGAAAAAGAACGCTGCGACGACCGATGGCAAGGTCAAAACGACTTCAGGCTAAACCATGATATTTAAAAAATCATTTTTCAAGGTTTTCTTTGGGGTAGTTTTGATTTCCATGATAGTTGGAAAAACATTTATTGTTTTTGCCCAGTTTGACTTTGACACCCCTTATGAGGTAAGCGCAGAAGTTGTGGTGTTGAAAAACAATTTTGTTAAAGCTAGAAAAAAAGCTGTCAAAATAGCTTTAAGATCTTCGCTGGAACAGAACTTACGAGAAATTTTGGGTGATGACGGATTTCAACAAAATTGGCGGGAAATGCAAAGAATGTTGAAAGTATCTAATAAATATGTGAAATCCTATCGCTTTTTAGAAGCTTATGATGATTCTGAAGGGTTGATGAGTGGTGTTAAGCTCGAAGTAAATTTATTTCAGGGCGCGATTAGTAAAACCTTAAGCCGAAGGGGAGTTGCTACAGGATTAGAAGGGATAGAGCAGGTTTTGATTCTCATTAATGAAAGTAGTTTGAGCTCTAATGGAGAATCAAACATTTGGGAAAAAGTGCCGATTTCAGAAATGTTGTTGACTAGAATTTTTATAGAGGCGGGCATTCCTGTCGTGAGCAGAAATTCGTTGCGTCACGAAATTTCTAAGAAAATGTTAGTGAGTGCAATAGAGGGCAATATTTTAGACGCAGTGAACATAGGATCCAAGGTAGGAGTAGATCTCGTTATCGTAGGAAAGGCCACTTCGTCCTCTGTGGTAGGCAGAGAAGGAGCGAATGCTCAAAAAGTTCGAGTTGGGATCAATGTCAAGGTTGTTTCGTCTCCTCAGTCGATGGTAGTGGCGGCAAAAAGTGATTTTGCTACAGCCTCCGAAGGTGAAATTTTTGCAAGCGAACTAGAAGCTTTTCATCGCGTTGGGAAAAAAATAACAATGTTTCTTATTCCCACCATACAAGAACATTGGACACCAGGGTCAACAAATAAAGAGGTTCAAGGCTCAGTTCCCTCAGTTCCTACAATTAATAGCTCACCGTTGCCTTTTGGTGACCTTTGATATGACTCGAGAGAGAAACACGCAAACAATATATTTTTTAATTGTCGGGGTTTTGCTGGCCGTGATTTTTTTCTACTTTTCTCGCCGTGTGCTTACTCCGTTCTTCATCGCCTTTGCTTTGGCATATTTATTAGATCCAGTTACAGATCGATTAGAGTCTTTGAAAATTTCCAGAACCTTTGCAGTTTTGGTTCTAATGGCAGGAGTTTTTTCTCTTGTTACTGGAATTGGACTTTTGATTTTCCCATTACTTAAATTACAGGCAGAACATTTGGTTTCGAACTTACCCAACTATATTGCGATCATGCAAGAATGGATGCACCCATTACTGGGAGTAGTTGGTGAACCCGAGAAGATACAAGGAATTCTGAAGAGAGAACTTCTAAAGATTGGAGAACTTCCTCTCAAAGTAATTTCATCGATCACGTCAATTTTATGGGGTTCGGTAGCAGGTTTGTTTAGTTTTATTTTGTTTTTGGCCAATCTCGTGATTATTCCGGTGGTTATGTTCTACTTGCTTCGAGATTATGACCTGATAAATAAAAAAATGCTTAGTTTTGTTCCTGCAAGGACTAGGGAGCAGGTGTTGAGTTTGATAAAGGAAATAGATGGGGTTCTTGCAGATTTTGTCAGGGGGCAATTAATGGTTGGTTTGATTATGGCGGGGCTTTATAGTATCGGGTTGTTTTTTTGTGGCACCCCAATGAGTTTGTTTATAGGTTTATTGGCGGGATTAGCGAGTTTGGTGCCCTACCTCGGCCTAGTATTTGGGTTTGTTCCAGCGGCAATATTAACTTTTATGCAGACTCAGGACTGGGTGCTTGTTTTTGGAGTGGCAGGAGTTTTTGCAGTCGTTCAGGGTTTAGAGGGTATGATAATTACTCCACGTATCGTCGGTGAAAAAATAGGGTTGCATCCGGTAGCAATCATATTGGCTGTTTTATTAGGAGCAGAGTTCTTTGGGTTGGTGGGAGTTATAGTTTCGGTACCTGTGGCAGCTGCACTCAACGTCCTTTTTACTCATGGGCTCAATGAGTACAAAGCCTCTTCATTTTACACCTCTTAAATCGTACACAGTTGAGGATTTATAAATTTGATTCAAATGTTGGCTTAGGTGTGTCCATAGTAGGGAGAAAGCTATATTCTGAGTTTCGCTGCTACGCAATAATCATAAAATCAACTAGAAAACAAAGCTTTTATTAATTTGCCCGTGTTTATCCTAAGCGCTTGGTAAAAAATTCTAAAAAGGATACAATTGTTCACCAATTAAAATAAAGCTTATTTCATGGGGTAAGTCATGTCTATTCGCTCGATTCGAGTTAGTCATATTGTGTTATCGACCAAAGCTGTCGCAGACTTGTTGCTTGAAAATCTTCAGTCCTGCGAAAGCAATGAACTGATGCTAAAAATGTTTTCTAAATTAGCAAAAAAGTACAGCGCTTGTGGAACCAGTAAAAAGGGCGGTGACCTTGGATTTATGGACTTCAACACATCCGCTCCGGAGCTCGAAAAGGCTGCTATGCAGGCCCCTGTTGGAAAAGTATCTGGCCCTATTCAAAGTAAGTTCGGCTATCATATTTTTGTCATTACTGAAGAAGAAAAAATGATTGATACGGGTATCGATGGTCTTACTGGTACTGCCATTGGAGCAGGAGACGGAACTCTATAGTCCTTCCTTTTTAACTTCTGGCAATTATGCGTCTTTTAGGGATTCATCACATTGCATTGAATGTTCATCACCTAGATAGAGCGGAACATTTTTATACTGATGTTCTGGGATTCAAAGTTTCACAAAGATTTTCCAAGGGTCTGCGTCATCTCATGCTAGACGCCGGAAATTCTAAAATTGCTTTGTTTGAAGTTCCTGATTTAGAAATACAATCACACATAGAGGAGCTTAGCGAAATAGGTTATATGCACTTTGCCTTTAAGATAGAAAAAAAAATGTTTCAATTGGCAGTAAAGAAACTTAGAGATAATAATGTTGATATTGGTGAGGGACCTGTTCAGCGAGGTGAAGGAGAATCGGTCTATTTCCAAGATTTAGATTTTAACCATCTAGAAATACATTATGATGGAGAATAAGATTCTTGAAAAAGCGCTCAATGGCGAACGGATCTCACCTGAAGAAGCAGTCCGGTTATTCGAAACCACGGACATGCTTTTGTTGGGGAATATTGCCTCACGTATTTCCAGAAAAAAACTAAAAGAGCGAGTTGTTACTTACATTGTTGATCGTAATATAAATTATACAAATATTTGTATCACCGATTGTGCCTTTTGCGCCTTTTACAGGAAAGAAGGTGACGAAGAAGCCTATGTTCACTCTTTTGAAACCATAGCTGGGAAAATAGAAGAAACAATTGCTATGGGGGGGAGGCAAATTCTTCTACAGGGAGGTCACAACATTAATCTGAAAATTGATTATTTTGAAGGTTTATTTCGGCGTATTAAGGAACGGTTTGACATACATCTGCACGCATTGTCTCCGCCGGAGATAATCCATACTGCAAAAATTTCAAAACTTACTGTAGTCGACACTCTTAATAGATTAAACGATGCCGGGTTGGATAGCATTCCTGGTGGTGGAGCTGAGATTTTAGTAGACCGCGTGCGTCAGAAAATAAGCCCGCATAAATGTTCGACCCGAGAATGGCTTGATGTCATGGATTGTGCTCATGGTATGAATATACCCACGACTGCGACAATGATGTTTGGCCATGTGGAAAACGTCGAAGACCGGGTGGAGCACCTTCGACGTATACGAGATCAACAGGATAAAACTATGGGGTTTACTGCTTTTATTCCTTGGCCTTTTCAACCTGGTCGCACAGAGCTTGGCTTAGATCATGATATGACTTCTCAAGTAACTGGACTTGATTATCTGAAAACTTTGGCCATTAGCCGAATATTTTTGGATAATTTTGACAATCTGCAATCATCGTGGGTGACTCAAGGGCCTAAGGTAGGGCAAATGGCCTTATATTACGGTGCAAACGATATGGGAAGTACCATGTTAGAGGAGAATGTTGTGAGAGCGGCAGGTACTGTTCATTGCCTTAACGAAGAAGATATTCGGCGGATAATTACTGACAGTGGGTTCAAGCCTCAGCGAAGAAATATGAGATATGAGCGAGTTAATTAGTAATTTCTATAAAATAGGCCTGATTTTTTGCATATACAACTGTGTGGGTTAAGCAGCTTTTTTTGAATCAGGAGAAGTTGAGAAGGTTGCTCTTTGATCCAAAGCATTTTGTAGGGCAACGGGGCCAGCCTCTTTGTTAAACCTAGAATTGACAAATGATTGCCTCAACGAATGAGGTGTAGCTAGTTTCTTTAACCCAGACGCGACAAGGGATTTTTTGAAAAATTTTGCGACTGCTCGGGTTGTCAGTGCACCACCCCGTTCGCTGGGAAATAAATAGTTGCTAGTATTTTTAGCCTTGATCTGTCTTCTCAGCGAGTCCTGAAGGTATTTTGAAAAAAAAGTGGTTCGCTTTTTTCTATCAAGTCCCGGGACATGCAACATCAATCCCTCGAGGTTGAGATGCTCCACTTGTACTTCCACTAATTCAGAAACTCTTAAGCCAGCCGAGTATGCTAGTTCAATCATTAGACGGTCCCTGATAGTTTTTGTATGGCAGGCGATTTGATAAACTTCATTTGGGGTAAGAAGTATGGGTATAGGACGTTCTTTTCTAGGCCGTTTAAACCCTGAAAGGTTCAGTTGTCGTCCAAATAATTCATAATAGAAAATTTCCATAGCCTTGGCAGCTTGGTCTATTGTTGACCTTGAGAACCCACTCTCGACGAGATGGTTCAAGTGGTTTTGGATATCCTCTTCGGTGATATTTTGTAGATTAACTGGGCGCTTAAACCGAATAAAGCTCTGGGTTTGTCCAAGATATGCTTTTACAGTTTCAGAGCTATATCCGCACAGTTTCATATGATTTCGCATCATATTTAAAAAATGCATTAGACTTGGGATGGTAACGATATCTGTATTCACGAATGTGTCTCCTGAAGCGGGGCGCCAGCGACGCAACGGTTATTAGTTGTTTTAGAGCGAATCATTCTTTAAGGATAACCCATAAAGTCAATATAATCAATAATTTAAAATAGTTATCAGAGGATAGTGCCCTTTAGGTTTGTCACTCAGTGGCACACACTGCGAACATTGACCTAAATGTTTTCCATTTAAATGACAGGGTGTGTGATTGCTACGAAATTACGGATTATTTTGCAAAGTGACTTTTGATGGCAGAGAAAAGACCTGTAACGGTGTATTGGTTTGGAACGATAGTAACTTTAAGTCCACGGTCCTCTGCAGTTTTTTGAGTGATGGGTCCGATACAGGCAATAGTGATCTTGTTAAGCTTTTCATGATGTTCTTTATTAAGGCGATCAAGAAAATTAGTTACTGTTGAGGATGATGTGAAAGTAATCACATCAATAGTCCCTTCATTCAGCCGTTTAAGAAAGTTGGTCTCCGGTTGTTCAGGTAGAATTGTTTGGTAAGCAGGAACCACGTCAATACTGGCTCCCATTTCACGCAATGTGTTCGGTAAAACTTCGCGAGCAACACTGGCACGTGGCAAAAGAAATTTTTTCCCTTCGATATTGTCCTTACCTATACACTCAATTAACGATTCGGCTATGTAGTTTTCAGGAACTGTATCGACTCGAATATTCAATTTGAGGACGGCTTGTTCTGTTTTAGGACCAATTGCATAAATGCGAACTCCTTTAAGTTCTCGGATATCTTTGTTTTTTTCCCTTAGTCGCTGAGAAAAAAAATGTACCCCATTTGCACTGGTGAAAATTAGCCCATCATAACTGGATAATTCTTCAAGAGATTGATCGAGTGGGCCCCAGTCCACTGGAGGAATGGTCTTAATGGATGAATAGAGAAATGCTTCGGCGCCTTGTTCCTCAAGCATATGAATAAATGATTCTGCTTGTTCCTCGGCTCGGGTTACAACAAATGTTTTTCCAAATAATGGCAGAGTTTCATACCAGTCAGTAATGGGTTTTAGATTAACTACTTCGCCAATGATAGTCAGCGTTGGAGGTTGGATTTTTTCTTTCGTGGCGATATCGACTATGGTGTTAAGAGTACCAACCCAAGTTTTCTGGCGGGAGGTGGTACCCCATTGAATAACCGCGACAGGAGTATCCGGTTTTTTTTTGAATTTAATAAGCTGTTCAACGATTCTGGGTAGCTTGCGCGCACCCATAAGAAAAACCAGTGTTCCTGTGCGAGTAGAAATATTTTCCCAATCGAGCTTTAAATGTTCTTCTCCGTGTTCGTTGCTTCCGGTAATGATTGAAATAGTTGATGCGTGATCGCGATGCGTAAGAGGAATTCCTGCGTATGCAGAAACGCCGATGGGGGAGGGGATTCCAGGAACAATTGTAAAACGAATGTCTGCTTCTTTAAGAGCTTGTACTTCTTCACCTCCACGGCCGAAAATAAAAGGATCTCCTCCTTTTAAACGAACAACAATTTTTCCTGCATTGGCACTATTAACTAGCAATTCATTGATTTTATTTTGCGTGACTGTGGCGTGCCCTGCCTTTTTCCCGACATATATCAGTTCCGCTGAACCAGCGAAACGAAGCATGTTTGAGTTGACCAAGTGATCATATATAACTACGTCTGCCCGCACTAACCAGTCTTTCCCTCTAAGGGTTAGAAGTCCAATATCACCGGGACCGGCGCCCACTAAAATAACTTGTCCCTTTTCTAAGTTTGGTTCAGTCATCACATGAATGGATATAGTTAGAAAGAATTGCGAAATCTTCAATTGATAATGTTTCTCCTCTGCGATTCAAATTAATTCCTGCCAGTTTTATTGTCCCATTTTGGTTTTGAAATAAATTTCCCCACTCCGTAAGATTGTTTTTAAGCATTTTTCTTTTATGCAAAAAAGAGGCATTAACTACAGCAAAAAATGTTTTCAAGTTGTCTACTTTCACCCGTGAAGTGGTTAGTGGAGTTAGCTTTATAACCGAAGAATCAATTTTCGGTTTCGGTGAAAAAGCTTCTTTACTCACCTCTATAAGTCGTTCCACTTCGCAGTAAAACTGAATAAAAACAGAAAGTGATCCATAATCACGTGTGCCCGGGATTGCAACCAGACGGTCGACGACTTCTTTTTGCAACATTACAGTGATGTTAGTAAAGTATTCGCGGTAATGAATAAGTCTCTTGAGGATATGAGTTGCGGCATAGTATGGTAAATTTGACACGACTTGGCACTGGTTTTCTAATGCGTTGTAGTTATACTTCAGGGCATCTGTTTGTATAAGATGAAAATTTTCGTATGCTTTAAAGCTGTCTGTTAATGCCAAGCAAAGCCCAGAGTCTATTTCAATGGCAGTTAGTGATTTAGCTTTTTTCAGCAGAAGAGCAGTGAGAATTCCTTTTCCGGGGCCAATTTCTAATACATGCTGGTCATTAGAAATACCTGCTTGAAAAATAATTTCGCGAGCGATGTCCTCGTTGATTAGATAGTTCTGCCCCAAGGGTGGTTTCTTCATCTCGAGCGACTGAGTGTGGGTTTTGTGAGTTGAGCGGCAGATTGTATTGCTAATTTAAGGCTTTCAGGGGAGGCGAGGCCCTTCCCAGCTATATCAAAAGCTGTTCCATGGTCGACTGACGTACGGATGATTGGGAGCCCAATAGTCACATTAACCGCGGTACCCTTATTAGCCATTTTTACAGGAATCATCCCCTGGTCGTGATACATCGTGATCACGGCATCGTATTTGTTTGGTTCAAATTTTGCGAAAAAAGCATCCGCCGAAAATGGGCCAAAAGCGTTGATGCCTTCTTTCCGAGCATCATCTAGAGCTGGAATGATTTCTTCCAGTTCCTCCTTACCAAAAATTCCACCGTCACCGCAGTGTGGGTTGAGGCCAGTCACTGCGATTTTTGGGTTTTCGGTCACATGTTCAAGTAGCCACTGATAAGTGAGTTTAATAGTAGTTATTACTCGCTTGTATGTGACCCCTTCCCATACTTTATTGAGTGGTACATGCGTTGTAACAATTACCACTCGTAGTGCATCACCTGTTAGCATAAGAGCCACGTCCTTCGTGCCAGTTAAATCGGCTAGCATTTCGGTATGCCCCGGCCATGTAAACCCAGCTAGATAAATACTTTTTTTATTGATTGGGGCGGTAGTAATTGCTTCAACTTTATGATCGAGTGCTAGGTTAACGGCTGTACGAATGTACTCTACAGAGGCTTTTCCACCTACAGCGTCAGCTTGGCCTACATTAATAACATTTGAAATATTCTTCAAATCCAATACATCAATGGAACCCGGGGTAAAGGATGCTTCCTGCGGAGATGATATGGGGATAATAGAGAGGCTAGATGCTAACTTCAAGGTCACTTCGTTTAAAAACGTTGCATCTCCGACAATAAGTGGACGCGAAAAGCTGTAAACCGATGGATCCTGAAACATTTTAACAATGATTTCCGGTCCGACACCGGCGGGGTCGCCCATGGTGATGGCGATGCGTGGTCGGTCTTCCAAAGTGTTTCCTCCAAAATTCTTTAAACTATTGTGCCGGCACGTGACAGTTCGCCCGGGGAGAACTATGAGATCAGCCTCTTAGTTTTTGAACTTTTGGCAGGCCTTGATCAATGGGTGCCATCGGATTGGGGCCAGCCGCGAGTACTTCCTTAGTAACACTACTTTCATATTCTTTAAAATTCTCAACAAACTGTGCAGCCAGCTCCCGGGCTTTTTTATCGTAGTCCTTTTTATTTTTCCAGGTATTTCTTGGGTTGAGAATTTCTTGTGGAACCTCTTGATAGCCTTCGATGGCAACAGACGTTGGAATATGCAAACCAAATACTGGGTCTGTTTCTGTTGGGACGCCTCTAAGTTCTCCTTTGAGAATTGCGCTGATCATCGCCCTAGTATGAGCGATTTCCATTCGATGCCCTACTCCATAAGGCCCAGCAGTCCAACCTGTATTGACAAGCCAGCAATCAACTTTATGTTCAGCTATACGTTCGCCCAACATGTTTGCATAAACTGAAGGGTGTAAGGTCATAAACGGAGCACCAAAACAGGTGCTGAATACGGCAGTGGGTTCTCGGCTTAATCCTTTTTCTGTTCCTGCTACTTTTGCGGTGTATCCAGAGATGAAGTGGTACATGGCCTGTTCGGGAGTCATTTTAGCTACCGGAGGCATCACGCCATAAGCATCGCATGTAAGCATAATCACTTGTTTTGGGTGAGCACCCATTCCACTGGGAACAGCATTTTTAATATGCGTAATGGGGTAACTTGCCCGTGTGTTTTCTGTGAGACTTGCATCATCTAGATTGAGTCTACGTGTAACTGGATCCATAAGCACATTTTCAAGAATAGTTCCAAACTGCCGTGTGCATTGGTAGATTTCTGGTTCTGCCTCTTGAGAAAGACGAATGACCTTCGCATAGCAGCCACCTTCAAAATTAAAAACCCCCTTATCACTCCATCCATGTTCATCGTCTCCGATTAAATCACGATTGGGATCGGCAGAAAGGGTCGTTTTCCCTGTACCTGAAAGACCAAAAAATACTGCAGAATCTCCGTCGGAGCCTATATTTGCTGAACAATGCATCGATAGAACCGAATGTTTTTTGGGTAGTAGATAATTTAGTACAGAGAACACTGATTTCTTTATTTCCCCCGCGTAGTTTGTCCCACCGATTAGGACCATTTGTTTAGCGTAATCCACTACAACGAAGACTTCTGAATTTGTACCATCAATCGAGGGCACAGCTTTAAAGCTGGGAACATGTAGTATCGTAAATGCTGGAACATGGTTAGCCAATTTATCAAGGTCTTTGATTTGGATAAACATGTTTCTTGCAAAAAGATTATGCCAGGCAGTTTCTGTAATGACGCGGATGTGAAGTTGTTTCTCCTGATCTGCTCCGGCACAGCAATCTTGTACGTATAGACTTTTATTTTGTAAATACGCAAGCACACGGCCGTACAAAGCGTCAAACTGTTCAACTTTGAAGGGTTTATTTACCTTGCCCCACCAAATGTCGTCTCGGCTTGTTGGCTCTTTAACAATAAACTTGTCGTTAGGGGCACGACCCGTGTGTTCTCCTGTAGAAACTACCACCGGGCCCAGGTGCGAAAGTTGGCCTTCTCCGTTACGGCTGATGTGTTCGTATAAAGCGGGTGTCGTCAGGTTCCAGAAAATTTCTTTAGCGTTCTTAATTC
>JAPYPK010000170.1 GCA_029937655.1 Nitrospinaceae bacterium | reverse complement strand
GAATCAGGGGTGGGTAAAACCATCGATGAGATGATTTAATAAAATGTCTTATATTAAGGATTATTTTTAAGGAGTAAAAAGTTACGCCCGCCGGCTCACATCCGGAGGATTACCAACAGTTGAGCACGTGGATTCATTCCTAAATCCAATATTTCACCATCTGTAAAGCATACTGGGGAGTGTGCAGAGTGATGGAGAATTATCGGTTTTTGGAACTAACTCTTTCTTTGTAGAAAGAGTGGCCTGCTTCCTTGAGGCAAGCCAGCCGAACTGGAGCCAGCACCGGATATAAATATCTGGTAAAGGCTAAGTCGACGCGATATGGCGCCGACGAGCGATTTTTTTGTTTCTAGTCTTGGCAAAGCCGTTCCTTGTGCTCTTATCGGAGAAAAAAAGGAAAATCTTTATTTTTTCTTTTTTTTTCTCGACTTGAGGGGCACGATGGAAGTTTCAGGTACTAGCAATTCATTTTTATTTACCTCCCCCCTTACCGTTTCTGGTGGAAATAAAGCTATCGTTAGCGAGGCAAAGGATGACCTCAACTCTGGCGGTCAACCTAGACCGAGAACAAACGATCTAGTATTCCAATCATTAAATATTGCGGGAAGGCGGGTTCCGGTTTTTGAGGGAGGAGGGCCACTGGCGGGTTTCCGTTTGGGCAATGCAGTCAACGTTATTACGGAAAAATCAGAAAAAAATA
Source organism: Nitrospinaceae bacterium (assembly GCA_029937655.1). GTDB lineage: Bacteria > Nitrospinota > Nitrospinia > Nitrospinales > VA-1 > Nitromaritima. The sequence goes on along the minus strand of JAPYPK010000170.1, from coordinate 2,110 downwards.
AATTTTCCATTGTTGATAATATTGAACGAAACAGTCGGTTTTCCGATTTGAAGGTTGAGCGATTGAACAGCCTTCGCGCTTCTCTTCAAACGCTACGGACCACCGTAAACGTTTTTCGCAATAACGGTGCATTTAATCTAAATGCAGCAGACTCGTCGCGCGAAGACCTCGTAAAAATTCAAGCAGGGAAAACCTCGCCGACAGGAAGGTTTACCGTTGCTCCAACAAGAAAAATGGTTAGCAGCGTCTTGGCATCGGATGAGCAATCTACACCTATAGAAGCTATTGGACTCAGTGGAAATTTTTATGTTAATGGATTCAAAATCTCGGTCGAGACTACGGATTCGGTTTTTGAATTAAGAGATAAAATCAATCGTGGCGAAGATACAAATAATAATGGCAATTTGGATGGTGTTGAGGACATAAATAATAATGGGACTCTTGATGTCATATCCTTCAGTGCAAGCGAGTTTGGGGGAGGGTTCTATTTAACGGAAGACCGTAATGGGAACGGAGAACTGGACCCGGATGAGGACACCATTGATAACGATCGGTTGGATGGTGGGACTATAGAAAGCGGGGTAAAGGCATCAGTTGTCAATAATCGCCTGATTTTGTCAAGTCTTGCTGGTGGGTCAACAAAGATAGACCTAAGAGATGAGGATAATATTTTACTTCAGCTCGGTTTTTTTGAACTCAATCTCAAGGGACTTCCAATTCAAAAAGAGTTGCAGTTTGATGCCGACCAATTGTTAGTGAGGTTTCCGTCTATCAACCTTAACGTTACACCTGGACCTGCATTGGTTGAAGTGGATAGAAGTTTTTCTAAACCAGAAATAATTGAAAGTGATTTCAATGAATTCACTAATATTTCTGAAGGCGCAACTATAACCGCATTAGAGGCGTCAGCTAGAAAATCAAACATGCAGGTGTTTTTCGATGCGACCAATACCATTGCTCAGATTAAAACTTTCTTCAATCAATTCAACGATTCCCTTCGTCAGATCAATGATGTTCTTTCTCAGTCAAAAGAATTTAGCAAAGATAAGGACATGCAGAATATGCGCAACGCTCTAACGATTCAACCTCAGGAAAAAACAAGAATTATTGAAAAGCGTAATGAGGAAATCGATATATTTCGTGTTAATTCAGAAAATTTACAGGAGATAGGGTTCGGAGTTGTTAACACGAAGAAAAAAACGGTGCAGGAGTTACCAACTTCTATAGCGTTGGAAGGTATTTTGGGTGAATCTACTCCTTTATTAAACACGACCAAAGATGTCGCGACCCGATTAAATTCCGCAGGAATTAGAACAAGTAATGATAATACTTTTTTCGTTGACGAACCAAGGTTAAAAAAGGCGCTGGAGGTTAATGCTGAGGAAACGCTTAAGGTTTTTACTGACGAAGAGGCAGGCATTCTTCCCATATTGAGTAAACAGTTGGAGAATTTGCTTAGAGAAAACCTTGGGGACTTGGATCGAAAAATCAATCAGGTGGTAATTCAAACAAAAACTCCTAGCTTGCCTCTAGAGAAACTGCATAAGTTTACGGAGGTTTCCAGGTTAAACCAGACAGTTAAAAATCTTATCGCGGTAGCTTAAATGAATATAAAAAAAACGAAGCAATTGATTCTAGACAGCTTGAAAAAGGAGGAGACTTGTTTTAAAGATCTAATCGACAAGATAGGGGAACAAAAAAAAGCGATTGAAGATAAAGATGAGGTGCGGGTTCTTGAAATTATTGAAGAAAAAAATACAATTATAGAAATTTTTCATAGCCTTGAAGGTGAAGTAAGTGTACGGCAGCAATCATTGCCTCATGAAGAAATTCAAAGCTTGGAGCAAGAAGGGAAATTTTTAAAGGCAAGTCTCGAAAAACTACTTGAGACAATCATTCGTATGGAAGAGGAATGTGAGACCGAGATTGGTATCAAAATGAAAGAAGTTGAAAAAAGGATTTCCGGGTTACAAAAGGGGAAAAAAATCAGTAAGGGATACGGTGGCTTCCTTAAAAATAGACCGCTTATCTCGAGAAAAGTTTGACCTGCTATGAGGAAGATTTAAATGACCTTGTCAATTATTCCAGTGAATCAGATTTTTGGAAAGTA
>JAPYPK010000169.1 GCA_029937655.1 Nitrospinaceae bacterium | reverse complement strand
CAAGATGGGATTAGTAAAAAAGGAAGCGAAGCAGGAAATGCCTCGCACTATTTTTCGTACACGCGTATGAAAACAAGTGGGACGGTATTCGTAGACGGAAAAAATTATAAGGTTTTTGGAACAAGTTGGATGGATCATGAATACTCAAGCAATCAGCTTAATAATGAATTGTCTGGCTGGGATTGGTTCTCATTAAAGCTAGATGACCAGACTGAATTGATGCTGTACCTACTTCGCAGAAAATCTGGGGGTATCGATTCTTTTTCGAGTGGAACTTTCGTTTCGTCTGACGGGATTTCACGCCATATAAAGCGAGATGAGTTTACAGTTGAATCGTCAGCTCAGTGGAGAAGTAAACAATCAGGTATTACTTACCCGTCTGGTTGGAAACTGAGCTTACCAAGTTTGGGAATCAAATTAAGCCTATCACCTGACTTGAATAATCAAGAGCTTTATAACTTACGGTCAATTTCAGCATCTTATTGGGAGGGAAGCGTTTCAGTCGAAGGGACTATTCGCGGGAAACTGATTAAAGGTAAAGGGTATGTGGAGCTAGTAGGTTACGGCAAAGACCTAGTACAGGGTTTGCCGGATTAAATAACTAGGTAAAAACTTCCTTAATTAGGGAAAACTAAGCTCGTACAAATAAGGTGAAAAATCGGAAAGTCTTTAAAGTAAAGAGTTTTTGAGGATTTAAGATTGGCATGGAATTTGCTCTATTTATGGATTTATGAAAGAATAAATTCAATCGAACCGGAGAAAGTCATGGTAAATCCCGTTAGTAATACTAGTAAACCTCTTATCACGGCACTTGACACGCAAAGACAAAAGAGTTCATCGCAAGAATATAATGAATATGCTTCTATCAATGTTGAATTCTCCGAGCAAGCAAAGAAAGTTAAAATATTTGAAGAAGGTAGTAACTTAACTAACGTACTAAAAATTGAGTTTGATCAGATTTTTGAACTTGATGAAAGTAAGAAAGAGTTGTTTCTTGAAAGGTTAGATCATATTTTAGCTGACAATTGATTTTGGAATTTGGGTTAGCCATTTCTGTAAGCCATTTTTTTTAAATATTATGCTCAGACAAGTGAGTCCTCCATTTGCTTTTTCGAACTCGCTTATATCTAGATGTATTGTTTTAAATCCTTCCTGATGAATTTTATTTGCTATTTTAGTTGATCCTTTTGAAATTAGAACCGTTTTCCCGATAGCTAGACAGTTGGCAGAGAAGCGGTTAGATTTGTTTGCTTCAATCCATTTGAATTCATGAAGAGGGGTAGTATCTACCGAAGATGGGTCAAGTACGAGAATGTTTTTCCCTAAATAAGAGACCGAAGTTTTTAGGTGTAATCCACTGAGGACTTTTACAGGGACAACAGCTTTGTTGGTGAACCTGGCTAACGCGTTTACAGCTTCTAAATTGGTTCGGCTAGATATTCCCACAAGTATTTTTTTTTTCGTATTTAGTACGTCGCCTCCATCTAAAGTAACGTGAGGAGGAAGTCTTTTTATGGTTCTATAATTTTTAATTTCTTCATGAATGCTAACACCTTCACCACGCCTTGATTTTTCTTTATTAGGACAAGCCAGCGCTACATGGTCGAAAACAACGGTTGTATCTTCTACAAACGGTGCATCGGGATATTCATAAACAGCTGGGAGTTGGACAACCTCTACCCCGGTTTCCTCTAAAGCAGCGATATAACACTCGTGCTGTAAACATGCACGTGTGACGTTGATAGGCTGGTTTTTCGGGTTTGCAGAAATAGCCTGATTAAAAGAAGGGCTTGGTCTTCTAACAAAAGCGATGGTCTTGGGCATTGACCGTGGTTAGTCACAGGTTCGAGTATTCATTAGACGTGCAAAATAGAGCATGGTCATTTCTTTTCTTGATTTTCTAAAAAGTTTCATTAGAGCTTGGCTAGGTTTAAGCTTATCTCCGATTCTATCTGGTTGAGCGAAGTAAACGATTCCTCTGACAGTATGGAAATCGTGGGCGTTGAGATCCATTAGTTTTCTATTACATTCATTGGGATATCCATGAAATTCATCTAATTTAGGAAGAAAGCTATCGTACATGTCATAAAGCATGCCTTCCATCATCCCAGCGTTATTTGGGGTAGGTTCAATGTTCGGTAGTCCTTGACCCTCAATTCCTTCACCTTCAAGGGGTAATCTATTAAAAACTATTCTCTGGGCTGATAGGGTGACAGTAACTTTATCGATGTACTCAAAGCCCTTTTCTTTGAAATAGTCTTCATTTATGAGTTCATTGTATGCAAAAACACTTATTTTTTCTGACATGTGTGGCCCTCAGGATAGACTGATTAACTATTTATAAAAGTTAGTTGGTTAAAATATAACTAAAACCGTTGCTGGCTAATAGCGCGCTATGATAATATAAACTTGTAAAATACTCGCTTTAATTCTCATAAAATAAGCTAAATAGATTTAAAATAGTTCCTTTAATTTTAGCAGGTCACCTGAAGGTTCTAGGTTTAAAAAATTCCATACTATTATAAAACCCATACTTTGAAAGAGGAGTTTGGTATGTCGTCAGATAAAGTTGTTGTTGTAACCGATTCAGAGTTCGATTCTACTATTCTTCAATCTGAAAGACCAGTCGTCCTTGATTTTTGGGCAGAATGGTGTCAACCCTGCAAGATGCTCGCTCCAACCATGGAGGAAATTGCGGGAGAATATGAAGATAAGGTCAAAGTTGGTAAATTAAATGTGGATGATAATCCCGATACAGCCACTAAATACGGCATTCGCGGAATTCCCACTCTTTTGTTTTTTAAGGGTGGTAAAGTGGTTCAGCAG
>JAPYPK010000168.1 GCA_029937655.1 Nitrospinaceae bacterium | reverse complement strand
TTCATCAAATGGTTTTATTGACCCGAGCATAGACCATTATTGAAATATATTAAGTCAGTTTTTTTATCTGTTCTAAAACTTTACTACTATTTCCTAACCAATCAAAACGCTTCCTAGCCATATAAACTATATGATCGATAGAACCTAGGACTAGTTTGTTTTCGGGGTTTAAAATTGGTTTTTCATTAGTTGTTTTTTGAATACCCAAAATCTCTACAGGGAGGTTAAGCTGAGTGGCAGCAATCTTTAAACATCCAAAGCTAAAATTCTGCGCATTCTCTCCCCAAGAACCCACTGTAGAGTGGCTGATATAAATCTGATTACCTCCAGAATTGGATGACAACTCACTATACACTTGAAATATTCCAGGATCTTCCAACTCCTGAACCAAAAGCCCCATTTGCAAATCAGTAGTACTGATACCTCCATCAATGCCAAAAGTACTCAGGTTTCCCAAGGTTTCAGAACGACTACAGGTCATGACTGTGATTACTTGCGGCCAGTTTTTTTCGATTAGACCTGCTGTGAGAGTATTGGTATCATCCATCGCCGGATCAGAGGCTGCAGAAGTAAAAACGCAAGCTTTAGCGTGACCCGCGTTAGCCCGCTCCAAAGTTTCCAAAGCTGAAGGTAGGCCCATAATAAATGCACCTATTTTCTGAGATAAAAAACTGGGTATTTCCTTGTCGTGATTGGGTAAATGTGAGGTTACGAGAACTCGAGGAATATTTTTGTAATCAGGGCTATAGTCCAGTTCGCTCATTAATTCCATTATCTCCGAATAGGATGGAACATTAACAATTATCAAGTGTCCTGTACCAGTATGTTTACCTTCGCCTTTCATTTTTTTCAATCTCCTTTGCATGGCGCGTTCTAGAATAATTCCAGTCAATATACCGAAGCAACCTATACCCAGCATGGATGTTAAAACAGTGACCCAACGCCCCTGAGGAGTAGCTGCAGAAACATCCCCATATCCAATTGTTGTTAATGTAATATAAGCGGTCCAAAGGCCATCTAAGAATGTCACATCCTTTTCGTAGGTGGACATTACAAAAGCAAAAACTAATATCATTAAAAAAAAGACCGCAGCCAAAACAATCAACATTCGAAATTCAGGTTGACTGAATTTCCTGAGGATGCGTTTAAAAAAGTAAAAGAGCATGCTATTTATATCTGCCCAAAAGTTGTATTGTTAAGGAATAACTTTAGTGGTTTACTTAATTACAATAAAAAAAACATATAAAACAAACGTATATTTATATTAACGGAGCTGATATGATAACTGTGTTAACCTAAGTTGTTACACAAAAAATTCTAAAACTTTGTTAATTGTCTAAAAATGAACCCGGGGAACTTTGCAATTAAGTCTATGCTATTACTCAGAGGAAAATTAAACTTTTTCCTTTGCATTTTTTTTTCAGTTGTTCTTCTATTCCAGGGTTGCTCGGTCGGACAAAGTCCGGTAAAGAAAATCCAGAGCGAATTACAAGGCAAAAAGGAATACGCGATTATTCTCAATGACATGCGCGAGAAGGGCAACTTCTTTTCTTCATATTACCATCAATACCGTGTTGATGTTGGAGAACAAAAAACCGTGCGTCCCTTTGTGGAAGTCGACAAATCTTATTATAAAAAAAACCAACCGTATCTCGGCATGGTCTTGACTGCCAAAACAGCCGATGGCACCGTCTCCACCACACCCTTTCCAAACGGCTACCAATACGTTGGCAATTCCCAGTATGGCCGATGGCGGGACAACAGCAGCGGCGGCAGTATGTGGGAGTTTTACGGAAAATACATGTTGATGTCGCAGGTGATGAATTGGGGCGGATTTGGGCTCAGTCGGAACCACTATAACAATTATGCCTCTTATCACAGCACAGGGCGGCCCTATTATGGGCCAAAGCGAGAATATGGAACCGCTGGGACGGTAACGCAAAAACAAAAACCAAATTTTTACAAAAGAAAAATGGCCCAAAAATCCCGGTCGCAAAACCGCTTCCAGAATAAAATTGGACAACGCATGGGGCGGAGCAAAAATACCTTTAGAAGCCGCGGTTTCAGTTTCGGTAAATAATTATGAATCTTGATCACTTTTTATCTTCATTTACATACCTAGGGTCTTGCTTCGCTATCTTTGCTGTTGGGCATTGGGTATTTATTTTGTTCCGCCGAAGTTATTCTATCCAATCTGAATTGGTAGATAAAGACAACGCTGCCTTGGCTCTTGTTCTTTGTGGTTATTATCTGGGATTGACGTTTTCTATTGGCGGGGTAATTGCCGGACCTTCTGCAGGACTAGAGAATGACTTAATAGATATGCTTGTTTATGGGCCTTTAGCAATAATTCTACTCAATCTGTCAGCATTGATCAACGACCGTTTCATTCTTTCCGAGTTCGATATTCGCAAGGAAATTTTGCAAGACCAAAACCGCGGCACTGGCGTGGTCGAGTTCGCCGTTTTTGTGGCGACCGGACTCAATATCTTCGGAGCCCTATACGGCCAGGGCGGGTCTATTTTCACGGCCATCGCCTTCTGGGCTTTGGGCCAGATCGTTCTCGTTCTCGTAGGTAAATATTATAACCTGATCACGCAATACAATATTCACGAGCAGATTGAAAAAGATAACGTTGCGGTGGGTATCGGCTTTGCCGGAGCCCTGATAGCCATCGGCAACTTGTTGCGAGCAGCTTCCGCCGAACATTTTACTTCCTGGGAAGAAAACTTAACGACCTTTTCCCTCTTCATGGTGGTAGGGCTCATTCTGCTTCCCTGTGCACGCATTCTCACAGACCGCATTCTTTTACCCGGACGTAGCCTGTCTGATGAGTTGGTTAA
>JAPYPK010000167.1 GCA_029937655.1 Nitrospinaceae bacterium | reverse complement strand
CATTTAATAAGTTATTGGTCGAACCCAGAAACAAGGATTGCTCTATTATAAGATGCCATCATGTCGCCGCGGGTCAGCATTCCAATTACTTTTAATTTGTCTTCACTTCTGACTACGGGTAGTTGGTCTACGTCTAATTTAGAAAATATTTCCATTGCTTCATTTAAATTTTGTTGTGGGGTGAGGGAGTATACTTTTGTGTTGGCGAGTTCGCCTGCTACAAGAAGGTCTCCTAATTGCTCCTCAAATATCACCTCGCGAATGTCTGAGAAGGAAAGAATTCCAGTCATGTCACCCTTATTGTCGATGACAGGAAAATAAAAATTCTTTGAATATGAAATGGTTTCAAGAATTTTTCGAAAAGGCATTTCTTGAGCAATGGTTGTGATATCAGTACTCATTACATCTTGAACTTTTATAGAGTTCATTATTGATGCTTCTCGGCCGTGACGTATGTTAATCCCTTTATTTAGTAAATATTGTACATAAATGGATTGTTTGGTAAACCTCTGATAGGTGTATGACGCTGCTATGCATGTGGCCATGATTGGGAGAATTAAAGTGTAATCATTTGTTAATTCAAAGAGCATGAGAATGTTGGTCAGGGGTGCTTGCATAACAGCTCCAGCAACAGCTCCCATCCCTACGACTGAGTAGGTTCCAGCCGAAGCCGATAGGGTCGGAAAAATAAAGTGTATGCTTGAGCCAAAGGCAGTGCCCAACATTGCACCTATAAAAAGAGAGGGTGCAAATATACCGCCCATACCCCCGGATCCAAGCGTAATAGATGTGCACATAATTTTCATAAAAACTAAAAGAAAGGCTAATCCCCAAAACATTTGACCTGTTAAAGCTTGTTCCATTACGTCGTAACCGTTGCCGAGAATCTGGGGCATGAAAATTGAAATCATGCCAACTATTAGCCCCCCAATTGCTGGTTTATAGAGACCGGGTATGGTGATTTTTTCTTCAAATATTTGCTGAACATAAAAATATATAAAGGTGAATAACCGAGCAACTATCCCACACAGAATTCCAAGGATTAAATAGAAAATAATTTCTGCTGGATGTACAAGTTCGTGTACCGGGACATTAAATGTAACCTCGTTTCCTTCTAAGGCTCGCCCAGTTACTGTTCCGATTACTGAAGCGATGATAATAGGGCTGAATGTATGTATGGCAAAATCGCCAAGAATAATTTCAAGGGAAAATAATACGCCAGCCAATGGGGCATTAAATGAAGCCGCTATCCCGGCTGCCGCTCCACATCCAACTAGAACGCGCATTCTATCTGTAGATAAGTGAAGAAGTTGACCGATTGTTGAACCAACTGCAGCTCCAATCTGGACTGTTGGGCCTTCTCTGCCAGCAGAACCACCTGATCCAATCGTGATCGATGAGGTGACAGCACAGGAGGCGATAGTGCGCTTTCTCACTTTTCCGTCATTTAAAGCGACGGCGTACATGACTTTATGTACCCCATTTTCTTTTACCGCATTAGGAAAATATTTGCAGATGAGACCAATGAAAAATCCACCGACCATTGGCATGAATGGTAATAAGAAAGGATAGGTTTGAGGTGGTATTCCCGCTAGGGAAAACCCTTCGATAGAAAAAATCGATTCAAAGAATTCTATCATCCAACGGAAAAAAGTTGACGCAAAGCCAGCCAAAAACCCAAGTAAAGCAGCAAGGATCAACATGTTTTGATCAAACATCAAAACATTTCGAAATTTATCTCTGATCTGGTCGGTTATTGTGGTCATGACATTGTTTGTTCGCAACCGCGTAAATGAAAGCCGCATTATATGTCATGAGAATCTTAATGGCTAGGTTTTCAATTATATTGTGACTCTAATAAAATGATATAGCTTCAAACTAATTTCTTATGTTATTCTCAACTCGTTGTATGTTTTTTTCTCAATAGCGTTAACAGTTTATCAAATTGAAAGCTTGTTTTATTTTTTAGGAGATCCTTGTGGCTATAATTGCCCCTTCTATACTGTCAGCAGATTTCAGTAGACTTGGCGAAGAAATTAAAGCTGTTGAAGATGCTGGTGCTGATTGGATTCATGTTGATGTGATGGATGGGCACTTTGTCCCCAATATTACCATTGGACCACCTGTAATTGAGTCGATTAGAAAAGTTACAGATCTCCCACTTGATGTCCACCTGATGATCGAGAATGCAGATTGTTACATAAAATCGTTTGTTGAGGCAGGAGCGGATATTATAAGCGTCCAAGTTGAAGCATGTAGGCATCTCAATAGAACAATTCAGATTATTAAGGAACAGAAAGTTCGTGCCGGGGCTGTTCTGAATCCAGCAACCCCTTTGTCAAGTTTGGAAGAAATTCTACACGAACTCGATATGGTACTTCTAATGACGGTGAACCCAGGGTTTGGTGGGCAGTCTTTCATTCCTTCGATGCTAGGTAAGATATCTAACTTGAAAGATGTTATGAGTAACTATGAAGATGAGATTGAGTTGCAAGTAGACGGTGGAGTAAAACCTGAGAATGCAGGCGAGATAAAAGAATCAGGAGCCAGTGTCCTTGTTGCAGGGTCGGCTATTTTTAATAGTAAGGATTATAAAAAGGCGATCAAAAACTTGCGAGAAGCATGATACAGGTAACCCCTCTCCACAAATTAGGGAGAGAGGTGTAGAAATCGCACCAGTATAAAAAGGAAATGAAAGTAGATCTCTTCTAAATTTCTATCAACTGTTGATTAGAATTTTTTTCACTTCCTTTTTCGCTTCTGGAGTTTTTGGCATTTTAACTGTTAAAACCCCATTAGAGAAAGAAGCGCCTATTTTATTTTCATTAATTATTGCAGGAACTTCAAAACTCCTTTGGAATACTCCGTAGGACCGCTCTCTACTATAAAACTCACCTTGTTTATCTTCTGTGTC
>JAPYPK010000025.1 GCA_029937655.1 Nitrospinaceae bacterium | reverse complement strand
GAACGATCCAATTTCGCAGTGTATTCACCCAGGGTGGGACGTCCTGACTGGATTTGACAGGATTATGGTCAGTTGGCAGAAAATTTTTTCATCAGGGCACGACCTAGAAATCAAACTTTCACATATTGAGGTTACTGCCTCAGAAAACCTTGCATGGGTAACCTGTCAGGAAAACCTATTTTCTATACTCTCTAGTGGCGTGCAATTATCAAAAGTCCACTCGACCAACCTATTTAAAAAGGTCAATGAAGAGTGGAAGGTGATTCTTCATCACGCCTCCCCCGTGAGTGGACTTCCCGCTGTAGAAAAAATATCTGAGAATTGAAGGGTAGACAAAAACCCTCACTTTACCTTTAATCCGTTGGACTTATAATGGCGGTGTTCGAATACGCCTTAATTTCTAATCGGAAAGATGTATTAAACACACTCATGGCTAATACGGGCGACCCATCCCACAAAATCAACCTCACTCACGTAGAAAACAGGCAACTTGGTGAAAAGAATATTCCCCAGTAAGTTGTGGGGAAGATTGCTCGCACTTTTTCTCTCGAATGGGACATCGTGAATAAAAAACGCACCCTTTAGGCATATCAATAGTATTTGGTAGATCACCTTTAATTTTTAAATTTTGTTTTTTTGAATCTAGGTCAATCGAAGGGACTGCCGCTAACAACGCTTCAGTATATGGGTGAAGTGGATTACTAAAGAGTGCCACACTGTCGGCAATCTCAACTATTTTGCCAAGGTACATAACCGCCACCCGGTCACAGAAGTGTCTGACGATGGTCATGTCATGGGAAATAAATAAATAGGATATCCTCATTGATTCTTTAAGATCAAGCAGCAGGTTTATTATTTGGGCACGAATCGAAACATCCAGAGCGGAGACCGGTTCATCAGCAATAATTAAACTCGGGTTTAGTGCTATGGCGCGTGCTATTCCTATTCGCTGCAATTGACCACCGCTAAATTCGTGTGGATATTTTTCTGCCTGATCAGGTGTGAGGCCAACTCTTTTTAACAGTGATGAGACACGACCTTCTTTATCTTTTGATTCAGAAAAACCATGTATATCAAAAGGCTCTTCCAAAATTTTCCTAATTAATTTTCTTGGGTTTAGAGATGCAAGGGGATCCTGGAAGATGATTTGCATTTCTTTTCGGAGAGAACGCAGTTTATTTTGTTTCAGAGCAATCAGGTTATGATTTCGGTAAAAGACCTCTCCAGAGGTAGGTTCTACTAACCTCAGTATCGCACGCGCAGCTGTTGATTTCCCGCAACCAGATTCTCCGACCAAGCCTAATGATTCACCTTCCCGAAGCAAAAAGGAGATTCCATTCAAAGCGTGCACCGTTTGTCTTTCATGGTTAGGCATCTTGACCTGGAAGTGTTTTTTTAGATTTTTTACCTCAAGTAAAACAGGATGAGGTGATTCTATTTGTGTCTTCATTAGTGTAACCAGCAGCTCACTGAATGAGTCTGGGATATTTTCTTAAGTTTTGGTTTGTCTGTTTTACAACGTGTTTCTGCTGCGGAACAACGAGGATGAAATGGACACCCAGTAGGAACTTGCAACAAAGAAGGCATCGTCCCTGATATTTCTTTTAGTTTTGGAAGCTTCTGTTGAGTGGTTTCCAATTTAGGGATGGACTCCATAAGACCTAACGTATAAGGATGTAGTGGAGAACGAAAAATATCATCAACTAAACCCGACTCGACTATTTCACCTGCATACATCACCATGACACGCTCTGCTACTTCAGCAACAACTCCCAAATCATGAGTAATGAGTAGAATAGACATCTGAGTATCATTTTTTATTCTTTTTAGAAGGCTAAGTATTTGTGCCTGTATTAAAACATCGAGTGCTGTTGTTGGTTCGTCGGCTATAAGAATACGCGGAGAGCATGAAAGTGCCATAGCAATCATGGCCCTTTGCCTCATCCCACCGCTTAATTGATGTGGATATTGATCTAATTTTTGCTTCGGGGAAGGGATTTCCACCTGCTCTAAAAGCCTAAAAGATTTTTCCCTAGCTTTTTTTCGGGAGAGGGAAGTGTGGCGCAAGAGTGTTTCAATGATTTGTTCCCCTATAGTGAGAACAGGATTCAATGAGGTCATTGGATCCTGAAAGATCATCGCGATATCTTTTCCCCTCAGATTCTGTAATTCTTTTTTCTTGAGTTTTAAAAGGTCTTTACCAGCAAAAAGAATTTCTCCACTCATAATTTTCCCAGGCGGTTCTTGAATAAGCCTTAATATGGAAAGAGCGCTGACGGTTTTACCACAACCCGACTCTCCAACTAATGCTAGTATCTCGCCTTGGTTGAGTTGATAACTGATTCCACGAACAGCTATCAACTCTTTTTTTGAAGTCGCAAAAGATACTTTTAAGTTTTTGACTAATAGTTCTGGAGTAGGCATATTTACTCAGCTTCTATCCGCACTATAAGAATACTAGTGTATGGCTTTACCATTGGACAAACATTTTTATCATGAATTTTCTAAGACATCACTAAATTAAGATCTCCTGAAAACCCAATCCAAATGATTAGACTTTATCCATTGGTTCAACCAGATTTTTATGAGAGTATATCGGGTCGCAAACAGGTTTTGTGGGGTTTTTTAATATAATTAAACAGCAGTTATGCTTTAAGTGCGAGGGTGGATATGAAAATTTTGAGTTGGAATGTAAATGGCATACGCGCTGCCGTTCGAAAGGGCTTTATGGACTGGTTTCATACCGAAGCCCCCGATGTAATGTGCCTACAAGAAATCAAGGCTACACCAAATGACCTGACGGAAGATGTTGCAAACCCCTCCGGCTATCATGCTGTTTGGAATCCAGCTCAACGTAAAGGGTATAGTGGCGTGGCTATTTTAACCAAAAAAAAGCCCCTAGGAGTTCACCTGGGGATGGGAATTGATAGGTTTGATGTGGAAGGAAGAATCATCCGACTTGAATACAAAGATTTTGATCTGTTGAATATTTACTTTCCAAATGGTACCAGTGGTCCGGAACGTCTAAAGTACAAAATGGATTTTTATGATGCCTTCCTCGACCATTGTGAAGCCTTGCGTAAAAAGGGTAAAAAGCTGGTCATCACCGGAGATGTTAATACCGCTCATAAGGCTATCGACTTAAAAAACCCAAAGCCAAATGAAAAAAATTCAGGGTTTCTTCCGGAAGAAAGGGCCTGGGTGGACAAATTTATCGGACATGGATACATTGATACTTTCCGTGAATTCTGCCAGGAACCAGATCATTACACTTGGTGGAGCTATAGAGCTGATGTCCGTAAGAAAAATATTGGATGGCGTATCGATTATTTTTTCGTTACCGAAGATTTAATGAAAAAGGTAAAAGATTCATGTATATACCCCAAGGTAATGGGCTCAGACCACTGTCCAATAGGCTTGGATATAAAGGCTTTATAGATTATCAGGATTCCGTTTGATTAATTAGATTAGATGAATCTATCATACTTAAATTGACATCCAAACAAGTAGGTATTTTTTTAAAGTGATTACGGATGTTTTCATTAGCAGAAAAACGAAAGGGAAATAATGGGTTTTGAATTAGGGGAAAATTATTCGGGATTCCGATTGAATCAGCAAGAATCGATTTCTGAATTAAATTCGTTAGCATTGCTGTTTACTCATTTAAAAACTGGTGCAGAAGTTCTTGTAATGGAGAATGATGACGATAATAAAGTTTTTAGCGCAACATTCAAGACGCCTCCATCTAACGATCGAGGAGTCGCCCATATTCTTGAACACAGTGTCTTATGTGGATCACGTAAGTATCCTGTTAAAGAACCGTTTCTGGAGTTATTGAAAGGTAGTTTACAGACCTTTCTCAATGCGATGACTTTTCCTGATAAAACCATGTATCCAGTAGCAAGTCGTAATAAGAAAGATTTTTTCAATTTGATGGATGTTTACCTAGATGCTGTATTTTATCCAAACATCACAGAAGAAACATTTATGCAGGAGGGATGGCATCACGAGTTGGAACGTCCTGATAAGAATATCACTTATAAAGGTGTCGTCTTTAATGAAATGAAGGGTGTTTTCTCAAGCCCCGAAAGCATTTTAGATCGACACTTAGCTCATTCACTTTTTCCAAGCACGACTTATGGTTTTGAATCGGGCGGTGACCCTGAAGCTATTACGGATTTAACCTATGAAGAGTTTAAAAGTTTTCACAATAAACATTATCACCCATCGAACAGTCGTATTTTCTTTTATGGCGATGGAGATACACTGGAATATTTAAATTTTCTAGATAATGAATACCTCAAAGATTTTGAGTCGATTGAAATTGAATCTGCTGTTAGCGCACAAAGGCGATTTAGCAAACCTAAGCGAAAAGAAATTTTCTATCCTGTATCAAAAGATGAATCTCTAGACAAGAAAACGTTTGTTATCGTGGGATTCAAATTAGATAAGTCAACCAACCATGAGCATTGCCTTGCTTTTAATATTTTAAGTTATTTGTTGCTTGGAACTTCTGCATCTCCGCTACGTAAAGCATTGCTCGACTCTGAGTTTGGAAGCGAGGTGATTGGCGGTGGATTTGATGACAATCGTTTCGAAACAACCTTTGCCGTTGGACTTAAAGGCACAGAAACCGACAACGAAGACCAAATCATTGAACTTATTTTCTCAACCCTAAAAAACCTTGTTGATAATGGAATTGAGGAAAACATGGTCAAGTCGGCTGTAAATTCGATCGACTTCAAACTGCGCGAATCAAATTTTGGTGGTTTTCCAAAGGGTATTGTCTACAACATTCAGACCTTAGCTTCCTGGTTATATGATTCAGACCCTTTTATGCATTTAAAATATGACAAACTGATGGAAAAAATTAAACGTAAGTCAAAAGAAAGATATTTTGAAAATTTAATAGGTAAGTACCTTTTAAATAATAATCATCAGAGTGTAATGCTTGCTAAACCTAAGCCAGACCTTGAGAAGAAAAAAGATGCCAAGGTTAGAAAAAATATGCGGGCTTTGAAAGGCTCCATGTCACAAAATGACATTGAAAACCTTGTCCAGAAAACTCAAGAGCTCCAGGCAATGCAGATCAAACCAGATTCTCCAGAAGCCTTAGAAAAACTACCAAGCTTAGATATCCATGATATTGAAGTTGAGAGTGAACGTTTCCCGATGGAATTAAGAAAAGAATCAGAACCTAAGATTTTATTTCATGATTTATTCACAAATAATATAGCTTATGTTCAAATTGGTTTCGATGCGCTCAGTATCCCTCTTGATAAAATCCCCTACCTTTCACTTGTTGGTAATTTGGTTTTAGGTATGGGGACACGCAAACATAGTTACATGGAAATATCGCAACTACTTGGTATCCATACGGGAGGGCTTCGTTCCTGGCATTTCACTTCAACTAGAATCAATGATCATAAAAGCTTATTATCACGTATTTTCTTTAGCGGAAAAGGTCTTATGGAAAACCTGGATCACCTTTTTGATATTTGGGATGAGGTGATTTTGGAATATGACTTTAATAACCCTAAACGCTTGGTTGAGATTATAAAGAGTTCTAAAGCCTCAATGGAGGATTCTATTTTATCTTCAGGAAACCATTATGTCCTCTCTCGACTTAATTCATACCAGTCTCCCTTAGGCCAATACAACGAACTTACCGACGGAATTTCTTATTATAGATTCCTAGAAACATTACTAGACCGCGCAGAAAAAAATCCTAACGAAGTGGCTGAAGAATTCAAGGGTGTTACACAAAGCTTATTTACTAAAGAAAATATTTTTGTGAACATTACTGCTCCTGAAAGTGACTATAAAAGAATTGAAAAAAGAGTTATGAGTCTAACTCAAAATTTATCCACAAAAAAGCAAACTCCTGCAATCTTAAAGTTTAAAACCGGACCAGTAAACGAAGCCTTTTTAACAGTAAGCTCAGTGCAATTTGTTGGAAAAGGAACCAATTTATTTGAATTAGGTATGGAATATAGTGGAAAATTTGATGTTTTGAATGCTGTTCTTCGTACTTGTTTTTTATGGGACAGGGTTCGTGTTCAAGGAGGAGCCTATGGTTCACAAAGTTCCTTTGATTCCTATAGCGGTGATTATGGGTTGGTCTCGTACCGAGATCCAAACTTAACTGAGACGCTTGATATATATGACCAAATTGGTGATTACCTTAAAAATCTGGACATTTCAGATAAAGAGTTAACTAAGATTTTGATTGGTTGTGTAGGACGCCTGGATCCACCAATGACAGCAGACCGAAAGGGGTCTGCTTCAATGGTTGAATACTTAACTGGAAAAACATACGCGTTAAAACAGAAACGGCGAGATGAATTACTGTCAACTCGTTTAGAGGATATTAAATCTTTTGCCGGTCTATTCAGAAAAATAAAAGAGTCTGGCAATGTCTGTGTTTTGGGCAATGAGGAAAAAATCAAGAAATCAAAAAATCGTTTTGACCATTTGGTCAAGGTATTTGATTGACAAGTAGTGTTATATTTTAATTCCTAGAATTCAACTATTGTCGCACCATCCCCTCCGTTTTCTCTTGAAGCAGGGGAAAACTTCGTACAAATTCCAGTTGAAGAAAGGTAGTCCCTAACGAGTTTTTTGATTGTTCCCATTCCATGACCGTGAATTATGGTCGCCTGTCTAATTTCATTAGCAATCGCCTGACTCAGAAAGTTTTCCATAGCGAGGAGTGCCTCCTCAGAACTCATTCCCCGAAGGTCGCAAGTTTTTTTTACCTGCGACGTCAACTCCGTGTAAACATTCACACTGATTTGTTTCGAGGTCTTAGCCGCGGCACGTTTTTTCTTTAAACTTCCTTTTAATCTATCAGTTGCTATAACAGTTTCTATTTTCCCCAAACCCACTCGGACTTTCTTTTTTCCTGTGGGATTTTCCAATAGAATTCCTGTTGCCCCATAACTTTCAATCAATACCGAATCGCCTTCCTTTAGTTTCTCAGGATCAATTTTCCATTCAGAAAGATCGTCTCGATGTGCGGACAACGGTATTCTCCCCATCATCCCAAGTTCACGTTCTGCCTTACGAAGTTTTGAGATGTCTGCGCTTCCCTTAACTTCCTGCATCATTTGGCGAACCTGGTTTTTCGCTTCCCGAACAGAAGCTTGTATTCGTTTTGATTTTTCAAATTTAAATTTTTTCTCTTTTTCTTGAAGGCTCTCAGTAAGTTCACTTTGTTGCCTCGTTAAAACCTCCAGCTTGAGGTTCCTAGATTGCAACAGTTCTTTTTCTTTTAGCAACTCTATTCGCTGTTGAGTCAAATCTTTTAGCACCTCATCAGCTCGCGTATCTTGCGACTGGTAAATCTTTCTTGCGCGTTTCGTTATTGCCGCATTAAGACCAAGCTGTTCGGCAATGTCGATTGCAGCGCTATGACCAGGTACTCCAAAAATTAGGCGGTAGGTTGGTGTCTGTGATTTAGAATCAAACTCCGTGCATGCATTAAGAAATCCACTGTGTGTTTGTGCAAGAAGCTTTAATGCCATGTAGTGTGTAGAAACAAGAGTTGTTACCCCTTTATCATTTAACTCGGTCAGCATGGCTTCTGCTAAAGAGGCCCCTTCGTGTGGATCCGTAGCTATTCCCAGCTCATCGAGTAAAATGAGTGAACCTGAGGCAGCATGGTTCATAATATGAATAATCTTTTTAATATGGGCTGAGAAGGTTGACAAACTGAGCTCTATACTCTGTTCGTCTCCAATATCAGCATATACTTCTGGATAAAATGGAATATGTGATTCTTTATCAACGGGCAAAAAAAGTCCTGCACGAACCATAAGGGTCATCAAACCAACTGTTTTAAGAGTTACAGTTTTCCCTCCCGTGTTTGGGCCCGATATGATAATTACATGCGTCGATTGATCCCAGGCAATATCATTTGGAATTACGTCTTTTCCATTTAGTATAAGTTCTGGGTTTAAGGCTTTATTTAGCTGTAAAGCACACCCCTGTCTAATAGGGCACAACCTCGCTTGCATTACCTTAGCCAGCCTAGCCCGGGCATGAATAAAGTCAAGTTCTACGAGAATCTCCATACTAGAGAAAATGATCTCTCCTGAGTCAAGTATCTGCTTAGTCAGCAACTGTAAAACTTTTTTCTTTTCCCGATCAACAGCTATTCTATTTATTTTCAGTTGATTATTTAATGGAACGATAGAAGATGGTTCGACATACAGCGTTTGCCCACTTCCAGAACTATCGTGGACAATTCCTTCTATTTGCGAACGCTTGTCCGATTTAACAGGAATGACAAGCCGACCTTCCCTTTCTGTGTGATAACTGTCTTGAATTACATCTTTGTATGTTTCACCAGAAAAATACTTACCAACTTTTGATTCTAATTTTTGTTTTGCAGAAAACACATCACGAGTAGCCTGCTTGAGATCGGGGGAAGCATTTTCTTTTATCACTCCTTCATCGTCAATGCATCGCTCTAATTCTTTGTATAAAGAGGGCACTGGATCGAGTGGGTTGCTAACTAATTTTAGTAAGGGGAAACTGTCTTGTTTTTCTATAGAATTTCGCACATGCCGAACGACACGTAATAGCTTTAAAACAGAAAGACACTGCTCCGAGTCTAGAAGCTCTCTTTCTTTAGCCTCTTCAAATATAGGGAGAAAGTTTTCAAAAGAATTAATAGGAAAAGAATTTTCTCTTGCCAAAAATTCAACCATTTCCGCCGTGGTATTGAGTGCAGTATTTGCGGAGTCAATATCTGAGTGTGGAACAAGTGAGCAGCAAAGTTCAGATGTCACGGGAGAACATGCATATCCTGCAAGAGCTTCTTGAATCAAAGGCCAACCAAGAAGTTCTCTCGATCTTTCTAGGAGATGGCTTCTATTTTCTGGTAAAGAATTTATTGTCTGAGTCATTGTGATGCTGCAAACCTGACCGTGTTTTGTGTGGAAATAGTAATTTTCGCATCATAAAGAAATTTTTTGTCATGGAACTCCTTAAAGTTTCTCAGAAGAACGCTCGTGCTTTTTTCTACTTTTTTGTTATACGCCACAAACTTTTCACCTGGGGCAAGTTTATCCCCTTTATCCTGTATGGATTGAAAAGTTACAACCACTGGCTTTTTAAAATCGATAGAATCAGATGAAAGATACAATTCAAATTCCAAGACATTTTTCCCTCTTACTATAAAGCGATTATCTCCCTTATCGATGGCAAATAAGGTGGCAATTTTACCATCATGAATATTGAGAGGTTCCATTTCGGGACCGGGGATTTGCAATGCGGCCAGTTTTAAACCTTTACTGATTCTTGCCCAAAAAACACGCTTCATATGGTTTTCTTCTCTGGTTATACGTACCACCTTGGGAGAGGTGTTTCTTTTTTGTTTGGTAAGCCACTCAACCAAGGCAGGGACCTCAGACTCTGGTAAAAAATGACCTCCATGTGCTGCCCCGTGTTCTTTATGTTCGCGAAAAATAACGGGAGATTTAAAATCAGATAAAATTTTGTAGGTTCGGCGAGTAAGCTCGATTGGAAATATAGGGTCAAATTTCCCTTGAATAATATACATAGGAGTATTATTCAAGTTCACTAAGAAAGACATAAGTCGCTTGGTAATACCTCCGGCGATCGGGACAACGCCAGCAAACTGGTCGGGGTAAAACATTCCTATTAGGTAAGCACCAATAGCCCCATTAGAAAGTCCGGAAAGAAAAATCCGATTGGGGTCAATGGAATATTTAGCACGTATTTCACGAATCAACCGCAGGACAAAATTTTCTGAATTTTTTGACCACCATGCCCCCATAGGATAGGTAGGGCAAAGAATGACAAACTTATTTTCCAGTCGTTCAATCCATTTATGTATTGTATTAGCGCCACTCCCCCCCATACCGTGCATAACTACAATCATTGGGATATTAGGTTTAGCCGATTCGGGAACGTAGAGCGCGTAAGAATACGTTTTCGCGTTTATTTTAAGTTTTAGGTTTGATTGCACTCCGACGGGGTTCTGGTTGGACAATGGTGTGGACCGCAAAAATTGTTTTACTTGAACAGAATCAACGCCATGCGCCTTTAAACGATCGAGAGCTTGGTTTTCTATATCCTCATCACTGGTAGCTAGAAACAGGTCTATATCTGCCGCACTATTATAGGATGTCCTGACAGCTGTTGGTTCCATCGCAGTTGTGCAAGCGAAAGCAGTTAACAAAGTGAATGCAATCAATACAATCTTCAATAAGTTCCACCAGACCATGGTTTTCATAATTTCAGCTTAAAATAAATCTAAATAGTTGTAAAGCGGTACAGAAAGCAAACTGCATTACAAGCTTACTCTAAACTCCAAATCATAAGAACTTTACTTATAGACACCGCACCTTGGTTAAAGTAATATTTTCTGGAAGTTACAAATCAAGATATTGTTTTCTATAGAGAGGTCACCTTGCATGAAAAAACCTCCCGCCATTACTTCCGAAAACGCTCCAAGATCAGGCAGCATAATATTTGGCCCCTCTCGGGGAAACAGAAAAAACATACGGGTTTATTCAAGGATTTTTAGATGCCGTAAGGATGGGTTTGATTTCATGGGGCAGATAAAAATCGACCTTCAAGAGGCTGTGGTCAATGTAGAGGTGTTTAATGAAAATTACTTTGATTGTTTTGATACTTCTCCAAAGAACGTTATCTCTGCTTTAGAAAAAACATTACTCACGAAGCTTCTGTCTAAAAATAACTTGCCGGCAAGTTCAAGGAAAGCAGTTTTATCTCTTTTAAGTAAGGGAAAACTGAAAAACAAACACCCCTCAGCTCTAGGCCTTACGAACGATTACAAGGTAAACTTGAAAGAGAGATTCGACAAACTTAACGCTGAGTATTTTGGATCAAAAATCAAAGCAAATATCGAATGGGGAAAAAAGGTGAACAAAAAAAATCTCACCTCTTTCAGGTTTGGTTCCTACGACCCAGAGAAAAGACTCATTCGAATTCATCCCCGCTTGCAACAGGATTTTGTTCCTCTGTCAGTTCTGGAGTTGACCGTATACCACGAAATGTGCCACCAATGGGCCCCGATAAAAAGAGAAAGAGGCATGTGGATAGCTCATCATCCACAATTCAAGAAAAAAGAAAGAGAATATCGTTTTTACGGTGAAGCCCGCTCCTGGGAAAAAGAAAATTGGAAAAAACTCATGGGAGTTGCCAGCAAAAAGAATGCTCCTGTCGAACAAACCAAAGCCATAAAAATCATAAGATTAACCGGATAATTCCCTCACGAGGAACCTCCGTTCTCACAAGGGACTCGTCAGCACAGAGTTGAGGCCTTAATAATTTTTTCCCTCTAAATAAAATTTTTGAGGGCAGTAGGATCTTTTCTCTTTCAGTTTACATCCAGTAGCAACGTAGACAATAAGTGAAAGATAAATTCAACCAAGCGGGGTTCAACTAAATGAAACAAGTCACTCTCGGTCTTGAAAAACTACTAGCCAACCCTAATGAGTATCTCTGCGGAAACACATTAGGCCTTGTAGTAAATCAAACAAGTCTGACCAGTGATGGGCAATCCTCAATCGGCAAGTTTCATAACAATAAATCATTCAAACTAAAAACAATATTAGCACCTGAACATGGTGTCTATGGGGTCGATCAGGACATGGCACTCGTCACCGATGAAACCGAACCATTATCAGGTCTCCTAGTGAGAAGCCTTTATGGAACTGACGCTTCTTCGCTCACTCCTTCCCCATCTCTTTTAAACGGAATAGATAATTTAGTTTTTGACATTCAGGATGTGGGTTCACGCTACTACACTTTTATTTATACTTTGGCAAATTGCATGAAAACATGTGTCGAGTCAAATACAAGGATGATTGTCTGCGATCGCCCCAATCCGATTAATGGGGTGACCATTGAAGGTAATCTTGTTGAAAAAGAGTTTTGGTCTTTTGTCGGACAATATCCAATTCCCAACCGCCACGGAATGACAATTGGTGAACTGGCAATATTGTTCAATGAATACTTTGGTATCAAGTGCGATCTAAAGGTAATTCCGATGGAAGGCTGGGAACGGCCCATGTGGTATGATCAAACCGGTCTTCCTTGGGTTTCACCGTCACCCAATATGCCCACCTTATCGACGGCTACAGTATACCCCGGGATGTGTCTGATTGAAGGGACTCTTCTATCAGAAGGAAGAGGAACGACTATTCCCTTTGAACAAGTTGGAGCACCCTACATTGATGCAGAAACTTTAGCTAAAACACTCAATAAAGAAAATCTTCCGGGGTTGTTTTTCCGGCCTCAATATTTCAAACCTCAATTTCAAAAATGGAATGGTACAGTATGCGGGGGTGTTCAACTTCACATAACTGAAAGAAATAAGATCAAACCACTTGTAACAAGTATAGCTTTGCTCTCTTCCATTAAGAAATTATATCCGGATAATTTTTCATGGAGAAAAGAAGCTTATGAGTTTGTTAACGATCGGTTAGCTATTGATCTTCTTTATGGGAATCCAACTCTACGAGAAGCGATAGAGTCTGATACACTATCCATCAACAACCTAGAGTCCACCTGGGAAGAGGATATAAAGGGTTTTTCTTCACATCGCGAGGCATGCTTAATTTACTAACACAGGACCCCCTTCTCACCTCTTTCATTATCATTATAAAATGTCATAAAATTTTCAATTATCAAAATAATTCCTTTATAAGCAATGGCTTCATAACCACCTCAACTCCTAAAAAATCGCCCCCCCATTGACAAAACACGATACAGTCCCTATATTCTTATTTTGACTGGTGGGCTATTTTCATTATGGATCTAAAAGAAAACCTCCTGTTGGATATGAAGGAGGCACTTAAAGCGAGAAACTCTCTCAAACTGAACACCATCCGTGGCCTTATTTCTGAGATCAAAAACCGGGAAATTGACCTCCGCCGAAAGCTTGATAACGACGAAATAATATCTCTAGTTTCTACTCAAATTAAGAAAAGGAAAGAGGCTGCGACCATGTTTGATGAGGGGGGGCGCAGTGATCTCAGCGAGAAGGAAAATCAAGAGATGGCAATTCTTCAGGAGTATTTACCTGAGCAAGTCTCTGAGCAGGAGTTGAAAGATCGGATTCAAAAAGTTATTCTAGACCTTAAAATCGTTGACATTAAGGACCTTGGCAGAATAATGAAAATCGTTATTCCTGAGTTCAAAGGACGTGCGGACAATGGTCAAATAAGAAACTTGGTTGCCGAGTGTCTGAAACAATGATCTACTATACCCACTAGCAAACAGTTAAATACTCAATGTTCTTTTGGGTTATGACTATAGGAAGTTTACTCTGCAAATCTAACTAAATATTAGTAAAAATCTCCTTGAACCATCACATTCCTGATCATTTAATAGAAGAAATACGCTCTCGAAATGATATTCTGGATACCATTTCGGCAAATATCCTTCTAAAAAAGAGTGGACAAAACTACAAGGGACTTTGCCCGTTTCACTCTGAAAAAACGCCGTCATTTGTGGTAAGCCCTGAAAAACAAATTTATCACTGCTTTGGTTGCGGCGCAGGAGGAAATATTTTTAAATTTATTATGGAAATGGAGGATCTGTCATTTCTAGATGCAATCAAAACACTTGCCGCAAAATGCGGGGTTACGTTACCTGCTTTCAAACCAGGTCAAACTAATGCCAAATCGAATGAACGAGATGTACTCCTAAATATTAACCAAAAAGCACAGAGCTATTTCATTCTCTCACTCATGAGTAAGGGTGGTGAACAAGCAAGGGAATATCTAAATTCCAGAGGGTTAAACGACAAAAAACTACTCGCTGACTATAGTATTGGCTGGGCTACTTCTGGATGGACGGATACTCTACACCAACTACAAAATCAGGAGAAGTTCTCCAAAAATGATCTGTCACGTGCAGGTCTCATTAAACAAAAAGAGGGGGCAGGCAAAAATAATTTTTATGACCGATTTCGAGGGAGAATAATATTCCCTCTACAGGATATTCATGGTAACCTGATAGCTTTCGCTGGACGAGTTATTGGTGAAAGTGAGCCGAAGTACCTTAATTCCCCGGAAACTCCTTTGTATATCAAAGGAAGACACTTGTTTGGATTCAACCGAGCAAAAGAAGCCATCAGGAAGCAAAATAAAGCACTTATAGTAGAGGGTTACTTTGATCAGATGCGTGCCCATCAGAATGGCATCAGAAATACCGTCGCTACTTGTGGGACCGCTTTAACCCTAGAACAAGCAAATTTGCTCAAGAATCATACAAAACGAGCCACTTTAATTTTTGATAGCGATTCTGCTGGTCAAGCAGCAACAAAAAAGGGATTTGAAGTTCTCCTGAAGCAAGGCATGAGCGTCGATGTTCTCTCGCTTCCTTCTGGACACGACCCTGATTCGTTTATCTATCAATTTGGACCAGAAAAATTTCTTGAGAAATTGAAAAATGCTAAGCCCTTTGTTGAAACTTTTATTGATGATATCATCGCAGATGGAGACCTGACGACCCCAATGGGAAAAGTAGCGGTGGTAAATCAAGTGCTACCTATTCTAATGAACGTTAAAAACACAATAGAGCGAACCGAATGGATAAGTATTCTGACAGAACGAGCAAAGGTAGAAGATCAGGCCCTTTTAAATGAATTAAAAAATGCCATTAAACAAGACAAAACAATTGTCAGCGATCCTCTCCAAAAAGATGGGCATCAGAACAAGAAAAATGTAGAGCTCTATCTAGTTCGCTTGATGTTTTCCGATAAGGAGTTGGCACTAAAAATAAAAGAAAAAGTGAAGATTGAGGATTTCATAGATCCTGACCTCCGTCTAATAGTTGGGTCTTGCTATCGATTACTAGCCGAAGGTTGTGAGTTAAAAGTAGACTTCATAATGAATCAAATAGATGAACCAAACATAAGAAATTTATTGAGTGAGATAGGCGTGACCTCAATACCGTTCGACAACCCAAAACAAACTGTACGTGACTGCATAAACGCGATAAACAAAAAGGCACACGCTCAACAAGTTGAAGAACTTAAAATACAGCGAAATGCAGCATTGGTCGCTGGAGAGTCAGAGCGTTCTCAAAAAATCCAAAATAAGTTGGAGGAGTTACGCATGAACCAACATTGAGTCAAATATCAAGCCTGAATAGTTTTAAGCAAGTCACATTAAATTTTTCACATCTATCGGAGAGGTTTAATCAATGTCAAACCTGGGAGAATTCAGCCAATCGAATGAAATAGGTCGATTGGTTTTACAAGGTAAAGAAAAAGGTTACATAACTTATGAGGAAGTAAACAATGCTTTACCTTCTAATTTTATCGCTCCGGATCAAATTGATGGATTGATGAATATATTTGGAGAAAACGATATTCATGTTGTAGATTCTGACTCGGCAGGAAAAAAGCTCATCTCTGAAAACAATATTTCTGGGGAGAAACAATCCACGCTCTCTGACAATGCCACCGCCAACAAAAGTGAAAACGTCTCTATTGAGGACCCAGTTCGTATGTACCTGAGAGAGATGGGAACTATTTCTTTGCTTACACGTGAAGGAGAGGTAACCATAGCAAAAAAAATTGAGGCCGGACAAAACGAAGTTATTGCATCGGTCGCCAATTGCCCTATCACACTCAAAGAAATAATGCAGCAAGGCGAACAAATAAAGCAAGGCGAAGTCAGTCTCTTTGACGTAGTTCTAATAGCCGAACCAGAAGAGAAAAAAATAGAAATAGAGAGTCAAGAAACTAAAAAATTTTTCAAAAGAATTAAAATTTTTAAGGCCGACGGAAACAAATTAAAAACGATTCGAAGTAAAATCACGCCCAAGTTAAAAGATAAGACCAGAGAAAAATACGAAAAAGAAGTAGTGAGTCAAATCAGTATTCTACAGGAATCTCTACGCAGCATGAAATTAAGCCCTGATATAATGGACAATATAATTGAAAAAATATACGCGATTGCGGCTGAAATACGACTAGCAGGGAAACTGGAGCGCGATTTCGAACGAGAGTGGGGAACGACATTAGCGAGTATTAAGAAACACGCTGGCGGTTGGAAAACGAAAAAAAGCGTAAAACTACCACGTGGAGCAACCTTGACAAAGAAAAAGTACGAAAACCAATTACAGCTAGTCCAGCCCGGGCGTAGAAAAATAAAGAAAATCGAACTAGGAATAGAAACACAAAAGGACGTCCTTATCGCAACAGTCCGCACAATCGCACGTGGTCGAATTAAAGAAAAAAATGCGAAACGAGAGTTAGCAGAAGCTAATCTCCGATTAGTTGTCAGTATAGCTAAAAAATACACCAACCGCGGATTACAGTTTCTTGACCTTATCCAGGAAGGAAACATAGGTCTTATGAAAGCTGTAGATAAATTTGAGTACCAACGAGGATATAAGTTTAGCACCTATGCTACTTGGTGGATAAGACAAGCCATAACCCGGGCTATTGCGGATCAGGCGAGGACCATAAGAATCCCAGTCCACATGATCGAAACCATCAATAAACTCATCCGAGTTTCTCGACACCTAGTTCAAGAACTCGGGCGCGAACCCACTCCTGAAGAAATCGCAAAAAAAATGATGCTACCTATAGATAAAGTCCGCAAGGTTTTAAAGATTGCCAAAGAACCTATTTCACTAGAAACACCTATCGGCGAGGAAGAAAATAGTCACCTTGGTGATTTTATTGAAGACAAAAAAGTTCTTTCACCCATTGACTCAGTGGTCAAAAAGAACCTTAAAGATCAGACATTAAAAGTACTTTCAACGCTTGCTACAAGGGAGGAAAAGGTTCTTCGAAAACGATTCGGAATCGGGCTTGATTCCGAACACACATTGGAAGAGGTTGGTCAAGATTTTTCTGTTACTCGCGAAAGAATCCGTCAAATAGAAGCCAAAGCCCTCCGTAAATTAAGGCATCCCAGTCGAAGCAAAAAGCTACGTAGCTTTGTTGAAAATTGAGAGTCTTGGGCCTATAGCTCAGTTGGCTAGAGCTCCCGGCTCATAACCGGGCGGTCGGAGGTTCAAGTCCTCCTGGGCCCACCAAAAATCAAGAGGCTTACAAATCAGCGAGAAGAATTTTCACGATGCTATTAAGGCAAGGTCCAAAAATATTATCTTTCTCTCTGTCAATATTTTATAATGCATAGCAATATTATGTTTCTAGTAGTATGAGTTTTCACTGACAATCAAACCCTTAGTTTATCAGGAAAGTCACGAATGAAATCCCTAGCCACAATCACGGAAAATGATATTGATACTATTAAAATCGCTTTGAATGATTCCATATCAGATATAAATCAAGAGCTTAATGGAGATGTTAAACCAAAAAAAAGAGTAGAACTATCAAATTACAAAGACAAGTATTTGAAAGTTTATAACAAACTACGTCAAAACCCTTCTATCTACTCGTTAAATGAAGCGGAACTTGACATAACCGCTGGTGGTTTGAATGACGCGATTGAACTGCTCGAAGAGATGTTAGCCGGCGGGGACCTTGATAGCGAAGAGCAAGAAGAAACCATTAATGTTAGAAACGAATGTAGTCATTTAGTAGAGCTTTTGGCCGGTTGATTATTAAAAATATCCTCATAAAGAGTTTACATAATAACCA
>JAPYPK010000166.1 GCA_029937655.1 Nitrospinaceae bacterium | reverse complement strand
CAGGAATTAGTCAGAAAAACTTTGGGAGAGAATAAAGTTGACTCTATTATTAACTTCGCTGCCGAATCTCATGTCGACCGATCAATTGAATCGCCAGACGATTTTATTCAAACAAATATTGTTGGCACATTTAAACTTTTACAAGCATCTCGTGATTACTGGAATGATCTAAAAGAAAACGAAAAAGAACGCTACAACAATTTCAGATTCCTTCATGTGTCTACTGACGAAGTGTATGGATCCCTCGGTGATAGCGGTTCTTTTACTGAGAAAACACCTTACGCGCCAAACTCACCT
This sequence comes from Nitrospinaceae bacterium, assembly GCA_029937655.1. Lineage (GTDB taxonomy): Bacteria > Nitrospinota > Nitrospinia > Nitrospinales > VA-1 > Nitromaritima. The sequence continues at coordinate 2,710 of JAPYPK010000166.1, read as the reverse complement.
TATGCGGCATCAAAAGCTGCTTCAGACCATTTAATACGCTCCTATTTCAAAACATTTAATTTTCCAACAATCACAACAAACTGCTCCAATAATTATGGGCCTCATCAGTTCCCAGAAAAATTAATTCCACTGATGATTAAAAAAGCCATAGCGGGCGATCCACTTACCGTTTATGGAGATGGTCTCCATATTCGAGATTGGCTCTATGTTGAGGACCACTGTATTGCTCTAGAACAAACTTTGAAAAAGGGACGGTTAGGTGATGTTTACAATATTGGTGGGGACAACGAAAAAACAAACCTAGATCTAGTGAACACCTTGTGCAAAATTTTAGATGAGCTGATTTCTGACTCACCCCATAAGCCTCACAAGTCGCTAATAAAGTTTGTTGATGACCGCCCAGGGCATGACAGGCGCTATGCTATCGACGCTGGAAAAATAAAAAAGGATCTGGGCTGGGAACCTGCGGAAACTCTTGATACAGGGCTAAGAAAAACTGTCCAATGGTACATTAATAACCCCCAATGGATTGAACGAGTGATGTCAGGTGCTTACAAAGGACAACGACTAGGGCTTAATAGAATATAGTTAGGAAAATAAAAATGATTAAAAAAGGAATCATTCTTGCGGGAGGGTCAGGAACACGACTGTACCCGTTAACTCATGTAATCAGTAAACAACTGATGCCGCTTTACGACAAGCCGATGATCTATTACCCGCTCAGCACTCTCATGTTGGCAGGTATTAGAGACGTGCTCATCATAACCACACCTGAAGACCAACCTCTTTTTGAATCTTTGTTTAAAGACGGAAACCAATGGGGTATTAAGATCAGTTATGCGAAACAGCCATACCCTGGTGGTTTAGCGCAGGCCTTCATAATCGGGAAAAGCTTTGTCGGAAAAGACGGAGTATGCCTTATTCTTGGGGACAACGTGTTTTATGGGGATAGCCTTGTCAGGTTAATGCAAAAAGCATGTAAAAGAAAAAAAGGCGCCACTGTCTTTGGCTACTGGGTTAAAGATCCAGAAAATTACGGCGTTGCAGAGTTCAACTCTAAGGGCAACGTTATCAAGCTCGCAGAAAAACCTAAGAAACCAAAATCCAACTACGCCATCACAGGTCTTTATTTTTATGACAATCAAGTTCTTGATATCGCAGAAAAGCTCAAACCCTCTAGCCGAGGGGAGTTGGAAATCACAGATATCAATAAAGCCTATCTAAAAAATGAGTCGCTGGCGCTTGAAAAAATGGGTCCTGGCTTTGCTTGGCTTGATACAGGTTCTCACGATTCACTTTTAGCTGCATCTAATTTCATAGAAACTATAGAATCACGTCAAGGGCTTAAAATCTGTTGCCCGGAAGAAATTGCATTTAAAGCAGGATGGATATCGCCAACGAATCTCAAAAAACTGGCTCACCCACTTAAGAACAACGGATACGGTAGGTATCTTCTTGGCTTGATCCGTTAAATTTGAGTGTTCCATCTTCTTCAGCAACCTACACATCACTACAATATTTTATCTAAATTTCATGCGTATTTTATTGACAGGGAAAAATGGCCAAGTAGGCAGTGAGCTTAATAAAATTCTCAGCCAATTTGGAGAAGTTATCGCAACAGGGAGAAAGGAAATGAACCTTGCCGACCCAAGTCAAATCCGACGCGTTGTACAACAAATCAAACCTAAACTCATTATAAATGCTGGTGCGTATACATCAGTTGATAAAGCCGAATCTGACCAGGAGTTAGCAAAAGCCGTGAATTGGATAGCACCTAAAATTTTAGCAGACGAAGCTAAAAATAATGATGCTCTTCTCATTCATTACTCTACTGATTATTCCTATAATGGAGAAATGAGTCACAGACCTTATTTAGAATCTGACCCGCCTTCACCAAACAGTGTTTATGGACAAACCAAGCTCCAAGGAGATCAAGCCATTGGGGAAAGTGGTGCCTCACATTTAATCTTCAGAACTGGCTGGGTATACAGCAAAACAGGGAATAGTTTTTTAGGTACCATCTTAAAACTGGCAAAAGAAAAAAATGAACTGCGGGTAGTAAACGATCAGACGGGAACCCCAACCTGGTGTCGAAGTATCGCTGAGGCAACATGCAAATCCATCAAGAATCTACTTAAAAAAAGAGATGGCTCACTTTCAAAAGCTGTGGCAAGCATTTCTGGTGTATATCACATGACTTGCCAAGGAGAAACAAACTGGCATAGATTTGCCCAAGCTATTTTAGAACTCAGTTGCCCAGACCAGATGCCGAAACTTTTAGCTATTTCGACAAAAGAATATCCTACTCCTGCGATCCGACCTACTTATTCAGTTTTATCGAACACCAAACTACAAAAATATTTTGGAATCGAGTTGCCCGATTGGGAGTATGCCCTAAAGCAATGCTTAAGTGATACCCATGATTCAATTATCACTTGATTCCTTCGATCTATACTTTAATAATTTATCAACAATAACAAAATATAGGCAAGCCATGAGAGTCCCTTTACTAGACATTCCAGCGTCTTACGAAACAATTTTACAGGACGTTAAAAAAAATATTGATCAAGTTATCCAATCAGGCCGGTTTGTCCTCGGTCCAATTGTTGAAGAACTAGAAGAAAAAATAGCAACCTATTGTGAAACAAAATACGCTGTCGGAGTATCTTCAGGAACAGATGCCCTGCTTATTTCATTAATGGCAGCAGGA
>JAPYPK010000165.1 GCA_029937655.1 Nitrospinaceae bacterium | reverse complement strand
AAGGAGCTTTTTCAACATTAACAATTGATCCGACGGCTTGAAGTGCTCCAATAGCAGGCTCCGCGAACGTTACCCCAATTCCTAAAAGAAATGCGATTAGGAGAACTACGGGGAGGGGTGATTTTTTTGGTAGATTAGTTCCAATCACTTCTCCAAAAGGCATGAGTCCAAGTTTTAGGCCTTCCATGAAAACCATAAGGCCTAAGATTACTGCACCCAACCCACCTGTTATAAGAACTGCTTCTTGGATCGGTTGACGTAAAATTAAGATTTGAAATAAAATCAAGTATATTGCAAGTGGAAATACCGCCTTAACCTGCTCTATTAGCCGGACATTAAAATAGGGGACTAATAAATTGTAAATATCTGCTGACTGTAGTTTGAGTTTGGGCGGTTGATGGGGTATAGGTTGGCCTTGGCCATCTACTTCAACTTTTGGGGTCAGGTCATTATACGATACGGACCTTTGTTTTAAAGTGGACTCCCGAACAAACTGCCCATATTGGATTTCTGATGGCATAGGCGGATTCCTTTGAAGATTTAAAATTATATATCTTACAGATATTTATTGATGTTGGCAAATATCTTTTTGAAAAAATAGGTGTTATGGCGTTATACCATTCTATGGGACTCCGCTTTTTTTTACTTTAATTTGATCCCAAATATGGATTTTAACGGGCACCACCCAAGGATGCCAGTGATGGTAGGGATTAGTCCTACTACCGCAATAGTGAAACCTCTTTCTACAAGGCACGCATGAGAGATGAAATTTGACCACTCCCAGCAAGGAAGTTGGTAGGGGGGTGTTGTATAACCCAACCAGTAATTACCTGAAATCCATACTCCCCACGAAATTAACCCTAAGCCCAAGGCTAATCTAAAAAGTCTTTCTATCCCGCTTTCATTTTTACAAATCATGCCAACCCCTCCCTGGCTGTAGGAATATTTCTGATATTATGAGCTTGTTTGCTTTAGGGTCAAGAGATAATAATTAAATATTTTAAAATAATTCTTTGAGTTGTATTTTCTAGACTTTACTTGAGGGGGGCGGTGAATAAAAAACGACTATTTTATTAGCGCAATAGTTTCTCCGTCGATCGCATAGCGTAATTGACTTTTCGGGTAAGGTTTACCATTTTGATGGACAAGAATGATTTTTTGCTTAATTTTTTTATTGAAATGAATTAATGCTTCATAATCGGTGTGAAGGTTTCCACCCCCTGCATCATGAATGATCAGGTCAGAATCCCATATAAACCCAAGAACTCCATTTTTCCGAGACTTGGTGAAAATACCTTTTTCGTACCACGCATTTATTTTAGAAGTGTCATATTTTGTGTCGCCAGAGTGGGCGATTGATTTTGTCGTTTTCCCTTTTTTGCACGTTATCGTACATCGTCCTGAGGGGATTGAATGTAAAGAATAGTCAAATTCAAAGAAAGTATTCTTAAAGCCTGGAACCTTGATTTTTTTGTTGGGCTCCACCTCAATGAATTTCACGTACTTTTCGATTGAGCTTTTTGATAAAGAGGTGAGGGCTTGTGATTTTCGCAAAAAGCTTTCATAAATAATGCGAGAGGTTAAAATGTTTGTTTTTCTTTTTTCCAGCAAATTCTCCAGAACACCGGCATCATGGTCAGAATGTACATGCGTTAAAAAGACGTGGCGTACATCATTGTTGTTAATTCCATAACTCGATAGAATTGAGTTGCTATCGGCTACAACATCAATCAGGATCCCCTTGCCTTCAGCCCAGACGACTGCTGAACTATTTTGCTTGTCGTGTGAAAACCCGGATCCTACCCCTACGAAAGTTACTCCAAAAAAAGGAGCTTTAATTGGTTTTGGTCCCTTCTTTTTTTTGAACTTTAACTCAATAGAATTAAGGTTGACGGTGCAACGTTCTACTTTTTTCTCTAAAACCTTAAAGACTCCCGGTTCGATTTCCTGAATTTTTAACTTTTTATCCTTGTTTTGTATTCCATTAAAAATGTAAATATTCGATTTTCCAATATGATGAAACTTGACTGTTTTTGAAATAAAACTATTTCGATCTTTCTCTTTCGCTAGTGAAAATAAATCAATTTCTTTTTGTAGTTGAGCGCACTGAAGGTAGATTTTAGTAAGTTTTTTGGAGAGATTCTTAATGCCACTGTTGAGGATCGATTGGTTTTTCGAAAGAACTTTGTCTTGGATAAACTGTTGGATCTGTTTGCTGATTTGTGGGGCGGTGTTGTGTTCTCTTAAAAGATTATCGAATAGAATAGATATTCTTTTATTTTTAGCAACGTTTTTTCTTAGGAAAATTTGAAGATTTTTTCTGTCCTTGGCGTCCAAGCACTTTTCATTTAACAATTTATTACTTTGAGATTCCAATAACTGGTCAAACCTTGGCCCAAAAAGAGTCTCATTTAGGATGTCGCGAAATCTTTTTTCTTGCTCGGGTAAGCAATACGCAGAAACAGAAGAACCTGCAGCTCTTGTAAATAAATAGCTATAAACGATAAATTCAAAATCAAAATTGTTTAAGTTGTCGCAAAATGTTCGGGATGGAATAACATATTTTGACGGGAGTGGTTTTTTTAGCCTTAAAAACTCTTTTACGATCCCTGGGGGACAACCAAAAACTATTTCACCGTAGTCCTTAGTTTCCAGGTAGCTGTAAAGTTTACCATTGCGAATACTGAAATCTTTTTTATTCATTAGTATGTCGCTCTAAGCAATATGAAATATTAAAACTTTAATTGGTGGAAAAAATATTCTACGGGGCTTTAAAAGGTGTTACTTGGACGTCATAGTTAAAACTCCATCCCAGTTCTTTGGAGGGTTCTTTTTTAGTCCTACAATACGGTCTATGTAGGTCTGTACAAGGGCATCGTTAGGATTTAGTTTAAGGCATTCTTTGAAAGACTTGGTCGACTTGTCCCAGCTCCCGGCTGTGTAGTGTTTTCGTGCCTCTTTAAAGTGATTCACAGATTCCATCAAGTTCGGGAATGAATCATCAGTGTGGTAGTCAAGAACTTCGAACACTCCAACAGGTT
>JAPYPK010000024.1 GCA_029937655.1 Nitrospinaceae bacterium | reverse complement strand
CCTCGTCGCTTGTTGCTTCGAAAGATATTTTCATTTCGGACTTAATCTCTGATCGCCTGGAATATCTTAGCAAGGAATATAAAGTTAAGACAACTGGTGATAATCATGAATTAGTTAGAAAAAGTGACATATTGGTCATAGCAGTTAAACCTCAAACAGTTAAAAAGGTATTAGAGTCTTTCTCAGATCTTGTGGATCGTAATAAAACTATAATTTCAGTAGCAGCCGGTATTTCAATAAACTTCATCGAAAATGCTTTGGATGTTGATAAGAAAAAGAAAATTCCTGTGATACGTACAATGCCAAACACGCCAGCACTTGTCCAGGAAGGAGCTACAGCTATTTGCGGTAGTGAATATTCGTCTAAACTGGATATTAAAATTGCCCATCATATTTTTACGGCCGTTGGGCAGACAGTTGATATAGAAGAAATTCATATGGATGCTGTGACAGGACTTAGCGGCAGTGGCCCCGCCTACATTTTTATGGTTATCGAGGCATTGTCTGATGCTGGTGTGAAGGTTGGATTATCGCGGGAGGTCTCTAATATTTTAACTATTCAAACTATCCTTGGCTCAGCTAAATTGGCAAGAGATAGCGGAAAGCATCCAGGAGAACTTAAGGACATGGTGACCTCTCCTGGTGGAACCACGATTTCAGGACTGCACATGCTTGAGGAGGGTGGTATTCGAAACGCACTTATGAATGCTGTCGAAATGGCAACACAACGTTCAAAAGAACTTGGGGAAAATAAATAAATTTAAAAAATTATAAAACTCACGTTTCTACTTCGCACGAAACTTTAGGAATTCTCCCCAAGCAGCTATTCCCATACCAAGTATTTGAATCCAAAAAGGATGAAGGACATGTTCGGGCCGAGTGAAGTAAAGAATCACCATCATTAGAACTCCCACCATGGCGATGGTAATTCCGTTATATGTCATGTTCATTCCTTTGACATATTGCTTGGGATCCTTAAGGTCTTTTTTTATTTCTGGTTTGAGCTCTACTTCCCACATTGGGACCCTTTTTATGTAGGTTGGCTGTTTAAATTCAAGGCCTCATTTAGGCTTCCGGACCGGTAGCCTTCTGGGTCTATTGTTACTTTTTGAAAACCTATCTTTTTTAAGTGATGTACAGTTTTTTCATAGAGGCCGTTTTTCATCAGGCTAGGGATTTCTCTTTTTAATAATTCGATACGTGCCATATTGCCGTAGTGGCGCACTCGGACTTCCTGGAATCCTTCCGCTAGGAAAAACTCTTCGGCCTCATCAATCATCGAAAGTTTTTTGGCAGTAACAGGCTGCCCATAGGGTATGCGCGATGATAGACAAGCTAGCGCAGGTTTTTTCCAGTTGGAGAGACCCATGTCGCAAGCTAACTTACGAACATCCTGTTTGTTAAGCCGGCTTTCCACAAGAGGACTAATAATGCCCGCTTCTTTTGCGGCTGTTATTCCAGGGCGATGATCTCCTAAATCATCTAAGTTTATTCCATTGAGTACATTGGTTATTTTATATTGGCTAGAAACTATCAAAAGCTTGGCATATAGTTCTGATTTACAGTAATAGCAACGATTTACGGGGTTTTTTAGATAGTTTGGTGAGAGCATCTCCTCAGTTTTAACTATCTTATGCTTGATACCCAATGCGTAAGTTAACTGCTGAGCAGCATGTAACTCACGCTCTGGAACACTATCTGATTTGGCCGTGACGGCCAGAACCCGCCCATTGAGGACTTTATTAGCGACTGCTAGCACTAGCGTGCTGTCAATTCCTCCAGAAAATGCCACAAGAACACTATCCAGTTTACGAATTGTGGACTCTAGGCTAAGACGTTTATCTTGAAGTAGCATAAAATTATTTTTTATTACAAAGTATGCAGTTGATTAAGGATAGCATAAGCAAAAAATCAAAGAAAGAATTCGGTGTCAACTAAGCTATCCCTATGATTAGTTACGCTTCGAGGATTTTACGGATTATCAATCAATAGAAATACTTTATTGCTATTTGGTTTTTATGTGATGCAGTGGTTAAGAATATAAAATTATTAATGAACAATAAACTTAATTATTTAGAGGGCAGTTAGTGTTTGCTGGATGAGGGAGTGTGTCTAAATATAAAATATGGCTTTGAATAAAGCGTGTGTTAGTTGGTGTAGATTGGGAATAAAATTAACCACCGATGGCATGCATAGCTCGTTGAGGTTGTTCAAAGTCATCCAAGTTGATTTTGTGGCCGGGTTCTTTAATAAGTACAGCGTCTTTTATCGCTTTTACAATATCTTCATCAGAAGCGTTGCCGCGAATTAGTTCTTTGAGGTCTGTTTCATCTGTGGAGAAAAGACATGTGCGAAGTTTGCCGTTAGCTGTCATTCGGATCCGGTTACAGTGATCACAAAATGGATTGCTTACGGCAGTAATAATGCCGACACGCCCTTTGCCATCAGCGAAATCGTACTCACTAGCAGGACCAATTTCTAATGAGTTTTCGACTGGCACTAGATCGTGTTTTTCCCGGATAAGATCAAGGATTTCGTGGCCAAAAAGTACTTTGTCTCGTTCCCAATTGCGGTCGGAATCTAGAGGCATGAACTCAATGAAACGAATTTCAAAACCCTCGGATCGTCCCATTTCAATAAGTCCCAGAATTTCAGTTTCTGAGAAGTTTTTCATTGCAACAGCGTTTACTTTAATTGATTTAAAGCCAACTTCAGCTGAAACTCTCATTCCCTCCAAGACTTCTTTAAGACAATCTCTTCTATTCACGTCTCGGAACTTTTCTGGGTCAAGAGCGTCGAGGCTTATGTTGAGCCGTTTGAGTCCAGCTTCCTTCAATGTCTTAGCGTGTTCTTTGAGAAAAAATGCGTTAGTGGTCATCGCGATATCCTCTATCCCATCTAACTTAGCTAACATACTAATGAGAGTTGGGAGGTCTTTGCGCATAAGAGGTTCGCCTCCTGTGAGCCGAAGTCGTTTGATTCCCATTCCAGCCCCAATTCTAGCAATCCGGGTGATCTCCTCAAACGAGAGTAATTTTTCGCGAGGCATAAACTCGACATTGTCAGCCGGCATGCAATAAGTGCAGCGAAAATTGCACCGGTCTGTAACAGAAATCCGCAGGTTTACTATGGTTCTACCCATCCCATCAACCAGTGTTTGCCCTGTATTTTCTGCTAAAGCCGTCATTTCTTTCTCCCTGGTAATATGGATTTATCAACCCACTTCATCGCCTGTCAGTTAAAAGCCACAAATTGCCGAGAATAAACTTCTGTCGCTTAACTACTTTAGGATCAATAGGAATTATATCTTTTCTCGCTGGATAATGCATCTGATTATTTAAGTTCTTGTTTCTTAGTTTATAAAGCACCTGCTATTTCTAACCTTGCTATAGGGTTAGAGTTAAACTTTGTATAATTTAAAGAACCTTAATAGATTGGGTACATCTAATTGGTTGTTAACTTATTTATATTAAAGGTTGTTTGAGTTTTTTTAGTCAATAACCTATAATAATTTTAAGTTTCTCCAAAAATAAATTTGGAGTGAATATTGCTTAGTTTTGAGCCTCAGGTAAACGAGATTCCTGAAAATAATTCAACTTAAAAGAGTGTTCTGAATGACCGTTGCAGAAGAAAAATTTTCCAAAAAATTTGATGAGGCCGCTAGTAATCCCAAATATCGAGGCGCCTACGATCAAGATGATGCTTCTGGCAAAGGGATGACCTTGGTTGAAGCCAAGTTTAAGGATACAAAGATCTACTTGTTGGCGGATAGGGCTGAAGATCGCATTTATAGCGCAAAGTTTTTTGCTTATGGTGGTAAAGTCTCGGTTGCTATTGGTGAGACCCTCTGCACCATGATCAAAGGACTAACACTAGATGAGGCCTGTTCGTTAAAGGGTGAAGATATTGAAGCATATCTAAGGGATGATCCAGAAATTCCAGCAGTTCCCGAGTCTAAGAACAAATCATTTGCCAACGTTGAAGAGCTACTTAAAGTTGTCCAACAGGCATACCCTGCGGCTAAAGCAGTAGCTGAAGTAAGTGCATCCATAGATAAAAAGGCCGTTAAAGCAGTTTCTTCTGCTGAATTGTCTATGGCCGAACAAGCTTGGATGGGTTTGAACAAGGAAGACCAAATCACACAGATCAATATGGTTCTTGATGAGAAAGTTCGTCCTGCTTTAATGTCGGATGGTGGTAATGTCCAAGTGTTGGATGTTGTGGATGGCGAAAAAGTGATGATTCAGTATCAGGGGGCCTGTGGCAGTTGCGGGTCTTCTTTGGGAGCTACACTATCGTTTATGGAGCAGGCGTTACGTAAAGATATTTATAATGAGCTGATTGTAGTTCCCAATATGTAAATTTTCTGGGAGTTTTGGTCGAGTTCTGTTTTGATAAATTATACGAGTAGTCATTTATAACAATAAAATTTCCCTTGTGAAGGGAGAAATCATATATGGAAACCAAAGAAAATTCAGTAGCTGACGCTATAGATAATGATTATAAGTATGGATTCACTACCAATGTTGAATCAGATACGTTTGCCAAAGGTCTTGACGAAGGCGTTGTTCGAGCTATTTCTAAGAAAAAGGGCGAACCCGATTTCATGCTAAATTTCAGACTAAAGGCATATGAGAAATGGTTGACGATGAAAGAGCCTGCGTGGCCGAATGTCCAATATCCTAAGATTGACTTTCAGAATATTTCCTACTATTCCGCTCCAAAACCAAAAAAGAAGTTGGCTAGTTTAGATGAGGTGGACCCCGAGGTTCTTAATACCTTTGAAAAACTAGGAATTCCTTTGGAGGAGCAGAAAAAATTGGCTAACGTTGCTGTGGATGCGGTTTTCGATAGCGTTAGCGTGGCTACCACGCATAAAAAGAAACTGATGGAAGTAGGGATTATTTTCTGTTCTTTTTCCGATGCGGTGAAGGATTACCCTGAATTGATCGAAGAATACTTGGGAACCGTGGTGCCGATAGGTGATAATTATTACGCTGCACTCAATAGCGCAGTATTTACCGATGGATCTTTTGTGTATATACCTCCTGACACTATTTCTCCCATGGAATTGTCTACCTATTTCAGAATCAATACTGAAGAAACAGGGCAGTTTGAACGTACTTTAATTATTTGTGCTGAGAATAGTTATGTTTCTTACCTTGAGGGATGTACGGCACCTCAATTTGATACCAACCAGTTGCATGCTGCTGTCGTAGAGCTTGTAACTCTGGATAATGCTGAAATTAAATATAGTACTGTCCAAAACTGGTACGCAGGAGACCCTGAAACAGGCAAAGGTGGAATTTATAACTTTGTAACCAAACGTGGCAAATGCCAGGGTGAAAAATCAAAAATTTCTTGGACACAAGTGGAAACAGGGTCGGCAATTACGTGGAAATATCCAAGCTGTATCCTGCAAGGAGACGGTTCGGTCGGTGAATTTTATTCAGTGGCTCTTACCAATGGATATATGCAGGCTGATACTGGAACCAAAATGATGCACATTGGAAAGAATACTCGGTCAAGTATCATTTCAAAAGGGATCTCCGCTGATCATTCCAGTAATAGTTATCGTGGTCTGGTTAGGGTAGGGAAGAACGCAACCGACGCAAGAAACTATACACAGTGTGACAGTATGTTGGTCGGGGATCAATCGAGTGCCCACACTTTCCCATACATTGAAACGGGAAATAGTTCTCTTCAGATTGAGCATGAAGCATCCACATCCAAGATTAGTGAAGAACAGTTGTTCTATTTTGAACAACGAGGCATTTCGCGTGAAAATGCGATTGCCACTATCATTAATGGATTCTGCAAAGATGTTTTTAAGCAGCTTCCTATGGAATTTGCGGTAGAAGCTCAAAAACTCCTCACCTTAAAACTCGAAAATAGCGTTGGCTGAGCGATTATTGTTTTATATTTGTCCTCCATGCTTTTAAAAGAGCTTGGTGGGGCGGTTATGTTTCGCCTATGGGACTTATCTTTGGTACATTCCTAGAGGTGGATAACTTTTAATAAATAGGAAAATTGTTTAATGTTAGAAATAAAAGATTTGCATTCTGCGGTTGAGGGAATCGAGATCCTGAAGGGGATTTCTCTTACGATTAAAAAGGGAGAGGTTCATGCTGTGATGGGCCCAAACGGTTCAGGTAAGAGTACTCTGGCCAAAGTTTTATCGGGTCATCCAGCATATGAAGTGACCTCCGGAGAGGTGTTGTTTCAGGGTAAAAATCTACTTGATTTGAGCGCCGAGGAACGCTCTCTAGTCGGTATATTCATGGGTTTTCAATATCCAGTTGAAATCCCAGGAGTTAATAATGCAGAATTCCTTCGTATGGCTTACAATGCTCGGTTGCTTAATGAAGGAAAGGATGAAGTCGATCCCCTTGACTTCGACGATATTCTTCAGGAAAAGATGGATATGCTTGGAATGGAGGATAAATACAAAGAGCGCAGCTGTAATGATGGGTTTTCTGGCGGCGAAAAGAAAAAAAATGAAATTCTCCAAATGGCTATCTTAAAGCCAGTGCTATCCATTCTTGATGAAACCGATTCTGGTTTGGATATTGATGCTCTCCGCATCGTTGCCGATGGAGTTAATAAGTTAAATGGCGATGATAATGCGCTCATTCTAATTACTCATTACCAGAGATTGCTGGATCATATCAAGCCTGACTTTGTCCATGTTATCAGTGGTGGAAAAATTATTAAGTCGGGCGGTAAAGAACTAGCGCATGAATTAGAAGCGCAGGGTTACGACTGGTTAACTACAGCGAATTGAGGAAATTTTATGTCGAGCGTAATTGAAGAGTCTAAAAATGGTGCCGAGTCGGCTGTACTTGCTCTCCATAAACAATTTCTTGATGCGGATCAACCTAGTGCTGATCTATTACCATTTAATAAAAAGGCTCTTGATATATTCGAAAGCTTAAAGTTCCCCCACCGTAAACATGAGATGTATACCTTTGTGAATACGAAGGTTCTAGCAGACACATCATTTTCTCTAAAAACAGAAAACTCAGTTCAAAATAGTTTTGTTAAGCAGCATATTTATGCCGGCTGCGAGCGGAGTCATTTGACTTTTGTGGATGGTGCTTTGTGTCCTGAGTTGTCTGATGCCACTGCGCTTGGTACTAGTGTCAAGATTGGATCTTTGATAGAAGCGGTAAAAGATGAATCATTTAAAAATATTTTACAGAAAAGTATTGAGCAAGAAAATGATGTGTTTGCTTCTATTAATAGTGCTTTTATGAAGCAGGGAGTTATGGTCAAAGTCAGTAGAGATAAACAAGTTGAAGTTCCATTGCAGATTCTTAATGTTTCAAGTGGCGGAGACAGTGGGCCAGTGATGACAGTACCAAGAGCGTATATTCATCTTGAGCCTTCATCCGAATTAAAACTAATTGTTAAGTATGTCGGTGATGGAAGTAACTATTTTGTTAATTCAGTTCAAGACATGGTTATTGAGGATAATGCAACCTTGACTCATATTCAAATAGAAGCAGACTCTAAAGATGCTTGGAATTTTTCAAAAAACAGAATTTTTTTAAAACGAGATAGTAAGTACTTGGGGTATCAGACCGTGAGTGGGACGCGTTTGGTTCGCAACCATAATGAAGTTTGGTTGAATGAATCTGGAGCAGAAATGGAACTGAATGGAGTAAGTGTGTTGGAGGAAGATGAACAATCCCATCAGTTTGTCCGCGTTCACCATGAAGTAGAAAACTGTACTAGCCATCAATATTTTAAAAATATTATAAATGATCGAGCGCGAGCTAGCTTTGATGGGACCGTTGTGGTTAATAAAGGAGCACAGTTAACCAACTCTGATCAACTCATCAATAATTTAATGCTTTCTGATGAAGGACATGCAGACTGCAAACCAAACTTGATGATTTTTGCGGATGATGTCAAATGTGCGCACGGTGCGACAGTCGGCCAACTGGACGATGATCAACTTTTTTATTTAAAAACAAGAGGACTTTCGGAGTCTGTTGCAAAGGAAATTCTCACCCAGAGTTTTGCAAGGAGTATTGTTCAAAAAATTCCTTTTGAGCCAGTTGTAAAAGAACTAGATGAAACCTTACTCAAAAAACTGGTAGCTAATAATGAGTGATACTAATACTATTTCTATAGATAATCCAATTCTTGATGTTGATAAAATCCGTTCCGATTTTCCTTTGCTATCAAAAGAGATAGGAGGAAAACCGCTAATTTATCTAGATAATGGAGCGACGACTCACAAACCTAAACAGGTAATCGAGCGGGTAAGAAAATTCGATTCAGATGAATATGGGACGGTGCGACGTGGTTCTTATCGATTATGCGAGCATTCAACTCAACTTTACGAGGAGGCGCGTCAGAAAGTCGCTGATTTTCTGGGTGCACCAACGCGGCAGGAAATTGTCTTTACAAGCGGTACAACGCAATCAATTAATCTGGTCGCTCATAGTTTTGGCCGTAAATTCGTAAATTCTGGGGATGAGGTTATCATTTCCAATATTGAACATCATGCCAACACGGTCCCATGGCAGGTACTGTGTGATGAGAAAGGAGCAACGCTTAAGGTTATTCCAGTTGCTGATAACGGCGAACTCGTCATGGAAGAATATGACAAGTTATTAACTAACAAGACTCGTATTGTTGCAGTGAACCATGTGTCGAATGCCCTAGGAACAATCAATCCCGTAAACGAAATTACGCGTAAGGCACATGCTGTCGGAGCAAAAGTCCTCATAGATGGTGCTCAAAGCACCCCGCACATGAAAGTAGATGTTCAGGGTATTAACTGTGATTTCTATACTTTTTCGGGACATAAAATGTATGCGCCTAGTGGAATTGGCGGTATGTTTGGGAAAATGGAAGTAATGGAAACGATGTCTCCCTATGTGACTGGTGGTGATATGATTATGCAGGTCACGTTAGAGAAAACAACCTATGCAAAACCCCCAGCACGATTTGAAGCCGGCACCCCGCCAATTAGCCAGGTGATAGGACTTGGCGCAGCAATTGATTACCTTAACGCGATTGGAATGGATAAAATTTTTGAATATGAGAAGAGTCTGCTCGACTATGGGACTCGACTGCTTAATGATATTGATGGGCTTCGTATTATAGGTAACGCGAAAGAAAAGGCAGCTATTTTATCCATTTATTTAGAGGCAGCACACCCGCACGATATTATCACCATGCTTGATCAGGATGGAATTGCTCTTAGGGGAGGACACCACTGTGCGCAGCCTACAATGATACGCTTCGGTGTTCCGGCTACAGCTAGAGCCTCAATGGCTTTTTATAATAAGTTTTCCGAAATTGATGCATTAGCAGACAGCCTTCGCAAGATCATCAAATTTTTTTCATAACAAATTACTTCAGCATAGGGTGTGTTGCGCTAGGTATAGAGCAGCTATGTGGTATATTGCATTTAGTGCTTTACCGGTGTTTTCTAGTTGCCGAATGTGCAAAATTAAAGTATCAGTAAATACAAAACTGGAATAAAGGGGTTTTGAAGATATGTCTTACGACAACGAGTTATATCAACAAGTGATTCTCGATCATAACCGAAAACCACGAAACTTCCATGAAATGGAAAACTCGACTAGTAGTTGCCATGGGATCAATCCTTTATGTGGCGATGATATAACCATTTATCTGAAGTTGGATGAGGCTGAACGGGTTATACAAGATATCAGTTTTACTGGCTCTGGGTGTGCCATATCGAAAGCTAGTACTTCCCTGATGACCCAATATCTTAAGGGAAAAAAAATTGATGAAAGTCGATTAATTTTTGATGAATTTCATAAAATGGTTCTAGGTGATTTTGACCCAGAAAAAGAAGAGCACCATTTGGGAAAACTTACTTTATTCATGGGGATAAGAGAATACCCGTCGCGTACTAAATGCGCTAGCCTTGCATGGCATACAATGGTTGGGGCGCTTGACAAAAAGTCAGAAGGTGTAAGTACCGAGTAAAAATATTGGTAATTAATTTGGTCAATAGTGTAACTCTCTATGAGAGGTGCTCAAATAAACCACTTATTTGATTGTGATACTCAGCCTGACAAGTTAGCCAGCAAACTAGAAAATAATTCCCTTCTTTAGTGCCTTCCACCTGCGGTCACATTATTCAAATTGAAATGAGGTTAACTCGGAGTTTGTAGTAATGGTTACGCTGGAGATTAAATTCTGTAGAAATAATTATCTTCAAGACGGTTGTTACTTCTGGTGTGCCCAGCCTTTCGCTGGTCGTTGGGGAGAAGGTATTTCGCTTGCCTCTTAAATATTGTAAACTACCTCGGCCTTATAACGTTTTGAAAAATAGCTTTTGTCGCTATTATAAATTTATCGATTTTTCGTAGACAGCCTTTATGTTAGACCAAAATTTATTTATTAATGATTACGAAGAAACTAAACGGCGTTTAATTCGAAAAAAAGTTGCGGTTGATCAGATAGAAGAGATCCGCCAAGCGATTCTAGACCGTAAAGCTTTTATTGGCGAGGTAGATGGACTTCGCGCCGAGATCAATGAAAAGTCCAAGCAGGTTGGTATTCTTTTTCAACAAGGGAAAAAAAATGAAGCCGAAGAGATAAAGTTATCTGTCCCAAAACTAAAAGAGGTCTTGGCTGTTAAGGAAGAAGAGTTTAAGAAGGTTGACGAGAAACGAATGCAATTGTTATTGAGAGTTCCAAACCTGCCTGATGATAATTGTCCGGATGGTTTTTCCGAGAATTGTAATATGGTTCTCCGAGTGGAAGGTTATGAGAAGTCTGATTATGAAGGTAAGAAATTTAAACCTCACTGGGAAATAGGTCAAGATTTAGGTATTTTCGACCCAGAACGTGCAGCAAAGTTGAGTGGTGCAATGTTTGCTCTTTTGAAAGGTGATGGTGCCCGCTTGCATCGAGCTCTCATTCAATTCGCTCTTTCCATAAATAGTGAGCGAAACGAAGAAATTCTCCCGCCTCATTTTGTTCGTCCCGATATGATGATGGGAACCGGGACGCTACCAAAATTTGAAGAGGATGCGTATCGGTTTCGCGATGACGATTTATGGGCTATTCCCACAGGGGAGGTTCCGCTGACTAACATGCATGCAGGGGAAATTCTTTCTATTGAGGATCTTCCTAAACGTTACATGGCGTATACGGTTTGCTTTAGACGTGAAGCAGGTTCGGCCGGTAAAGATACTAGAGGAATGCAGAGGCTTCATGAATTTCATAAGGTGGAACTTGTCCGTTTATGTTCTCCGGAAATGGTAAAAGGTGAGTTTGAATTGCTGGTGAGTGATGCTGAACGTCCTTTAAAAATGTTGGGTCTTCCTTATCGCGTATTGGATCTTTGTGGTGGTGATGTTACTTTTTCATCAACGCGGGTTCATGACTTAGAAGTCTACTCTCCAGGAACGGAATCGTGGCTGGAAGTTTCTTCTATTGGAATTTTTTCAGATTTTCAAACAAGAAGAGGAAACAGTAGGTTTCGCCGAAGTGATAAGGATAAACCGGAATTCCTGCATTCTTTAAATGGATCAGGCTTAGCTGCGCCAAGGGTATGGGCAGCCATAGTTGAACATGGGTATCAACCAGATGGTTCTGTGCGAATCCCCGAAGTACTCGTCCCTTTTATGGGCGGACAAACAGAAATTCGAAGCCCATGATTTTTATTTTTAAATAATTAAGGAGTTTGGAAAATTGAAAAATAAAAAACAGGTTGGAAAGGCTTTAGGTCGAATCCCAAGTGGACTATTTATAGTTACAGCAAAATATAAAGATAAAGAAGATGCGGTTCTTGCCAGTTGGGTTAATCAGTGTGCTTTTGATCCGCCAGAAGTAACTATATCCCTTGGGAAAATGAGAAATGCTAGGTTGTTAATAGAATCCTCAGGGACATTTATAGTCAATGTTCTCGGTAAAGAATCCAAAGATCTTATGAAGCACTTTTTTAAATCTCATGAGGGGTCGATTTTTGATGGCCTCAAGACACGCAAAGGGATTGAAGAAATACGAATATTAACGGATGCAGTCTCTTACCTTGAGTGCAGATTATCCGATGCGGTGGTTTCTGGAGACCATGTTGTTTACTTTGGAGAGGTAGTAGGCGGTAAAATGTTAAAGGGTGGTGAGCCAAGTTTTCACGTGCGTGATAACGGGTTTAATTACTGAGTCAAGCCAATCATTTTTGCTATGTCGTAATTAGTTAGTACCCAATACACCAAAGTTACAAGAAAGGTAATGATACTTAATGCAAGTGCAATTAGTTTGAAAAGCCGTTTAGGATCCTCATGATAATATTCTTTAACGTCTTCGGAAAAGCTTTCAACGACTCCTTCATTGGGGTTCTTCTTCCAGGTGCGGTCAATTGCATCTCGGCCATAAATAACTCCGAAAATGACTGCTATGATCAATATTTCAATGGCACCTATCATATGTTTTCTTCCTAGTTTTTCTTGTTAATTTCTATTTAATTGCTTGCGTATTTTCTTAGAGGTGTCTCATGTACTCGTAGTTTAGTTAATTGTTTAGTTTCGCTTTTGGTTTCCGTATTTTTTGCACAACGGAAACCATAATCGTCTAACCTTGAGTCTGGATAAGAATTATTGCGAAAAGAAGAATAAATAAACCCTGTAAGGTCACGCCATGACCCACCTTTCAAAACTTTATATTCTCCTCCGATCTGGCCCTTTGGGTTAATGTGATTGGTAGGTTCGTTATAGTACTCGCGATCAAACCAGTCGTCTACCCATTCTTTAACGTTCCCCGCCATGTGGAGGGCTCCATAAGGACTTGCTCCCTTGGTAAATAAATCCACAGGTACCATCACATGGTGCTTAACCTCTTCCGTCCACACTTGAAGGTATCTGGCAAGATTGTGAGTTGGCGGTTTGTTACCCCATGGGTATATTCTCCCATCTTCTCCACGGGCAGCTTTTTCCCACTCGGCCTCCGTAGGAAGACGCTTTCCTTTCCAGCGACAGTACTCATAGGCACCTTTCCATCTGACATTGTTGATTGGATGATTTGCGAATCCTTTCCTAGCTTGATATTGTCCCTTGTAAAAAAGTGTCCCATATTTATTGTCAAAATAATATCCATTTAAGTTATTAACATCATTTAAAAAAAGAGCGAATTTATTTGCCGAAACCTCGTAGCGGTCGATATAGTAAGAGTCTAGATATGTTTTATGCTCAGGAGATTCGTCTTCTCCATGATTATTAGATCCCATAATAAAAAAACCACTAGGAACCAGAATCATGTTTTTTAGGGATTGTATAGCTGTAGATGATTTATTGGTGGCGTTGGAGGAGTTATCAGTTGGTGGTAATTTTTGACCCAGCATGACCCTTGCTTCATTGGACAATTCATTTTCGGTAACAAGGGTTAAAAATTTAGTTAAGTGAGGCAAAGCCATTTCTTTTTCCCCAGCTTCCATGTAAACCCAACCGGAAAAAAAATCTACTTCAGTATGACCAGGAAAAAGAAGAGAGGTGTTCTTGAGGTCTTTTAAAATTCCATCAAGAATTATTTTAGATTCTCCTATCAATGCTTTTCGATACCAACTTTTGGCTGTTAGGTAGTCATAACTCAGCCAGGAATATAAACCTAGGTTCATACTGGCGAGTGAATCAAGCTGGGGTGATCGAGTTCCTAATTTCAATCCGCGTTTCGTCCAGGCTGTCGCCATTTCAAACTCGCCCTTGCGATAATAAACCCATCCCAACTGGATATAAGCAGCGAAATAACCAGAGGTTCTCTCTAGAATATGCCTGTACTCTGCAATGGAATGATCAAAGTTTCCCATTTGATAAAATACTTCCGCTAAGATTTCACGAGCTTGAATATTTTCGGGATTACTCAAACTTATTGGCTTAAGAATTTCAATGGCCAATTTAAAATGACCAAGATTGCTGTAGATCTTTCCTATTGAGATATGGATGCCAATTTCATTGGGGTTGGTTCTCGTCAATTGTTTGAGATGCAAAAGCGCACTAATATACTTTTCTTTTTTGAGGTAAACCTTAATTAGTTGCCGGTGTGCCTGAGCAAATGAAGGATCTAGTTGTATTACTTGTAAAAAATATTTAATAGCTTGCTCAGTATCGGAAAGCTTTGTATAGGTCTGAGCAAGGTTGAATAAAGTTGGGACATTATTGGAATTAGCTTTTAACGCTTTTTTATAATGAGAAATAGCTAACTCATGCTGCTTCATTTCGTCATAAATATTGGCTAGGTTATTATTGGCCTCAATCGATGATGGATTAATTTTTGTGGATGGCTTTAAATAAAAAATAGATTTTTGAAGGCGAGAATTTTTATAATATACCATCCCAACATTTGAAAGATAGGCGCCCAAAGATTGTTTTTTGTCTAAATTTTGAGTAAAAAAAGGTGTTTTAGTGTTGAATTTTACACCAAAACGTTTTTCATAAAAAGAGTCCGGGTACGATGCTCCTAACTCTGTGGACTCAATGTTGATTTGATCAATGCCCGAATCATAGCGAACAAAAAAATGGTTTGGTAGCGCAACACCATAGAGTGGAAGGTCTAATTGATCTCCAATGATAAGGTATAACAAAGAGAGATTCATGCAATAACCTAGTTTTGATTTCAGCATTCCATGTATAAATAATTCCTCTTCATTTATAGGCATCCCACGTTCATCGATTTGATCGGTGTAACCATATCCTTTCTCTTGATGAATGACTTGTTTTAAAATATCAACTGTATCTCGAGCAGTCATTCCTGACTTTAATTTATCTTTAACCGATGCTACCAACTGATTTATTTCATTTCTTAATGGTTTTTCGTCTAAGGATGGATCCCAGTCTTTGGAAATTAAAATTAATGTTTCAGTTAAGTTGACTGTTTCTGCATTTCTCTCGAAGATTGTAGTTAAATGACTTTCGGTTGATTTAATAGAGGTGACTTTTGCAAGGACAGTATTCGTGCATATAATCCCATATAAGATCGTAAATAATATTAATCTATTTAATTTGACCGATAAATTTTTCATAATTGGAATAAAGTGTGTTCCTATTAGCACAGGATTGGAATCCATTCGAGAGGTCTGGATTACAATATTATATCAAATGATTTTATCGGATTTTCGTAATTTATCAATAAACAGAGATAGTGTAAAAAATTTTATTCCTTCCGAACTAGCCAACCCTCTAAAAGAAGCATTACTACTACTAAGATCATAAAATATGTGAATAACGGAAAATCTTTATTTGTTTTATTCGGGATAGCTTTCTGGTAGCCACTCGATAAAATAACATTTTCTTTAGGCAATAAATTGTTAATTTCCTCGTCAGATATCTTTATTGAGACTGACTCCTTTGGATCTATGTTAACTGTAAATGATCCTGCGGGTTCTACTCCGTGAGGGAGGCTAGCAGGTAGTGATGTTTCTGATTCTGAATTAGAAATACGAGCATTTTGATAAAGTTGATATATGCCGGGTATATAGGTGTTTTTGAATATAATGTTTCTATCTACAGAAGGTGGGGCGATGATTTCCCCTCCTGGCGTAACAATAAAAGCCTTATTGTTTTCTGGCGAGAACCTCCAGTCAAAAGATTCACCTACCAATAACTCCTTTTGTATTAGACTGTCCAATCCACGCGCTGAGTACTTAATCCAACGCTGAATCCATGGTAAGAAAGTTGGCTGAATGGGAAAATTATTCCAATCGCGATCAATGGTGGATACAAAGAGAATAACTTTCCCTTTGCCACTGGTTGACTCTATCAATGCAGGAAGTCCGTTACTGAAAACTATAGGAGTGGTGAATTTAGAATCTTCTCTGGCTACGACACTGTAAATTGAGTGAAATTCAATACTTTTCATTTCCTCAAGAGTTTGTTCTTCAAAAATATTTAAAACTGGATGTTTACTTGGTTTGATGAGAAGTTGAAACGGTTCATCGTTCATTGCAACTTGATGCACCGATTTTAGAAGGACAGGAAGAATATTCCCCAGCTTTTCATTATAAAACTTAGCATCAACTTGATTTCCAAGAGTTATAAATAGAGCTCCACCACGTAGTACAAATTTTTCCAGTTCTTGCTCGTATCCGAGTGGTAGTTTATTTGCATTGCAAAGGATGATTACAGAGTAGTCAAACAAATTATGCTTTGGAAGTTCTGCCAGTGTGGACAGCGTAGGCTCGATGTTGGAAAGCGACGAAGTAAATGGGTTCAAGGCTCTTTCAAGGTAAAAGGTCTCGCTTTGGTGTTCTACTGTATTTGGATCGCCGTCCACCACCAAAGTTTTTATGGTTCGATCTGGTTGATAACTGAAGAACCTAAGATTGTCCTTCAGAAGCGAGTCATCTTCGATACGGATTTCGCCATTTATAGAGTTATTACCCTGTAGGGGGAAAGAGAATTCTGTCCAAGTTGATGAATTGATAGGAATATCCAGATTGTCCTCAGTTTGTTTTTTACCATTAATCCAGAGGGAAACTTTGAGCTTTCTAATGGGCTTTGATTGTGAAAGATTGATTGTTTTTACTTTGACCTTAATTACAGGACTATTGCTTAAGAATTCCTGCTGTACTTCAGTGCGCTCAACTGCAGCTTTGTTGATTCCACGTTGCATTTTAGAGAAATCAACTATATTGAACGTATGCGGAGTGGTTTCTTTTATGGGGGGAAATTCTTTCTTATCCCAACCGTTCTTATCACGGTCAGTTAGGATATATATTAGTTTGTTTTTTTGCGGGATTTCATCTAGAAGCAATAACGATTTTTTTATTGCAGCACCTATGTCTGTAGTACGGGAAGAAGGTTGACTTGATTTTAAAAGATTTTTTGCTTTTTCAGGAACAGTAGTCCATTGCTGTAACACTCTGCTAGGGCTAGACGCTAAAACAATACTATAAGTACTTTTAGCAGGTAAAGATTTGTTTGTGTCCAATAAAGCTTTCACTGCACGGGTGTAGTAGGACTTTTGGTTGATTTGAGTTGCCATACTATAGGAATCATCTAGGATGAAAACTATTGCGATAGGACCTTGGGTTCCTAGGTTTACTGGGTCACTAATTGAAAATATTGGATTTGCCATAGCTAAGCTTAGGAGTGTTATTGCAAGACACCGTATAAAAAGTAAAAATTTTTTATTTGGTTTTGATTGCTTGATGGAACGATTTCTAGATTGGAGTAGTAAATAAATTGCAGAGAATCGCTGATGTTTTATCTTACGGCGGGTCATTAGATGAATCAAAACGGGGGCAACTACCCCTAATGCACCAACCAAGTAGAGTGGAGATAAGAAGTTAAAGTTCATGGGGTTCAATGTTTCCCTAGGTTTTTTCTTTGTAGTAAAAAATAAGTTAGCCCCTGTTCCAAGGGAGTTGACGTATCGAGAAATATATAATCGATGCCCAATTTTGAGCAATGAGATCGGTAGTATTTTATCTGCTCTTGAATCGACCGCTGATAGGCTTCTCTAATATTTGCGGGATCAAGTTCAATGGAGGAGTCATCCTCTAGGGACTCAAAAACGACATCACCATTAAATGGTAATGACACTTCATCAGAATCTAAAATATGGAAGAGAATTACTTCCAGTCCTCGCGACACAAGAAGCTTGAGTTTTTTTTCAACACCAGTTTCTTTGGTGAGAAAATCGGAAACTAAAATTAGCATCCCCCGTCCGGGCAACCTTTCCACCATGCTTTCAATGACATTTTCGAGTTTGGTGACGCCATTAGGTGATAATACTGCTAACTCATGAAGAATATGCTTAAAGTGAGTTGGCTTAGAACGAGGAGGAAGATGACTTATCAAGCTTTCATTAAATAAAGAGAGGCCTACCGCGTCGAATTGTTTTAAAAATAGATATGAAAGAGAAGCAACTAAGGTTCGAGCATAATCCATTTTGCTCATAGTTTTTGGATTAGAAGACTCGTATCCCATCGATCCGCTTGCATCCAGCAATATAGTGGCTTTTAGGTTGGTAGATTGCTCAAATTGTTTAATTTGGAGCTTGTTTGTTTTGGCTGCTACTTTCCAGTCGATATGTTTGGTTTCATCTCCAGGGGTGTAATCCTTGTAGTCAGCAAATTCAACACTTGAACCCGTGTGCCTACTTCGATGATGGCCCGATAGCAATCCTTCCACTAGTTTTGTTGCGACTATATTTAGGGAAGCAATGCGTGAAAGAACTTCTGGGTCGGATTCTATAGACTTATTTTTGTTCATAACGAAGATTCGTTAAATTTATAGTAAATAACCTTGTACCTTCTATGCCCTCGTCTAATGTTATGTGGCTATATTATTTTTGGCAAACTTAAAAAAATAATTTTTTACCCCGATATTTGTTCAAGTTGACATACTGGAGTGGCCTTATACAATGAATCTTATGTATCTGGAAAAAATATAAACCGATTGAATTTTTAAGGCTACACAGGAAAAAGAGGAGTGTTGAACATTTAACAAGTTTGATTTATGAAAAGTGTAGTACCCCTATAGTAGTGTTTCGTGGTAAGTTATGTCCATATTGACCTTATATAATTTGATGGTCTTTTTAGCTAGTTCGCTTCTTGCAGTAAATAGCTGATAATGAAACTAGTGCTGTTGTAAAGTCGTATATGAGATACCATTACTTTCCTTGCGAGTTTGGCAAAAACCCGAAGTCTTAAAATATGCTTGCGTAGAGTTCAGTGATATTGCCCTATGAAAGAAATCTTATATGGAAGAGTGTGGATATGCGTATGTTAAAAAAAAAGCTGTAAAATGGAAGAAAAAAGGATGAATTGATGAACCGACCTTTTAATGATCAACCAATAGAAACTTTGATAGATCAAAA